>JBFINV010000240.1:0-4005 GCA_041611015.1 Acidimicrobiales bacterium
CAGGTCGTGGCCCACCTCTGCCTGGGCGGCCTCGACCTGCACACCGCCGTGAGCGCGCCGCGCCTCCACGTCGAGCAGGACCACCTCGACTTCGAAGATCATCACGAGCCCCAGGTCCGGCGCCAGCTCACCGCACGGTTCCCGGATCACCGAGCCTGGCCCGAGCCCAACCTGTTCTTCGGGGGCGTGCACGCCGCTGAACGGGCGGCGTCGGGGGCCATGAGCGGCGCCGGCGATCCCCGCCGCGACGGGACTGCGATCGTCATCGACTGAGGGTGCCGCTGGTTCCACGCGCACCACGCAGGCCAGTGCGGATGGTCGCAAGCGCCTGGTCGTGCCGAAGGGGTGCGTCGCGAAGGGTGCTCCCAGGCGTCACCTCTCGCCGAGAACTGCTCAACCCTGGTCCTCGACCTGACAAGTGGCCGTCGAGCCCGTCGCGTTCGTCTTCGGAGCTTCGGGCCGGGCAGCTGGCTCAATGGACGCCCGTGAAGTGCCCGCGTACATTTGCCTCCACAGGAGCGGACGACCCGGAGAGCACCCATGGACGCCGAGGCGTTGAAGGACGTGAAGCTTTTCGAGGGCGTCGACCAAGCCACGCTCGAACGCTGCGCGGCGCTGTTCCAGGAGACCGAGATCCTGGCCGGCAGCGGGATGACCCGGGAGGGGGACTTCTCCTACAAGTTCTTCGTGGTGCTCGAGGGCGAGGTCGAGGTCCTGAGGGACTTCGAGCACGTGGCCACCCTCGGCCCGGGTGACTTCTTCGGGGAGATGGGCGTGGTCACCGGCGAGCGCCGCAATGCCCGAGTGGTGGCGCTCACCCGCTGCCGGGTGGCCTGGATGATGACCTGGGACTTCCAGACCATGACCGCCGAGCACCCCGAGATCGCGGCGCGGATCCAGCAGGTGGTCGACGAGCGGATGGCATCGCTACCGCACGAGCAGTCCTGACTCGCCGCCGGACCCCCACCACCCGCCGCCGCAAGGCTCCCGCTGGGCGCGACAGCGCCCCGAGGGCGGCCAACGGCTCGATCACAAGACGCGGGCCAGGAGGTCCACCATGTCGTCGGCCCCCTCCAGGACCGGGTTGCCGTGACCGAAGACCGCGGTCTCGAAGTCGAAATCGGTCAGGCGTCGCACTGATTCGACGGCGCTGTCCATGTCGCTCGAGAACCGCGGGTCGGGGCCCAGCACCGCGCTGCCGGCCTCGTTCCCGTTCAGGGCATCGCCGGCGATCAGCAGGCCGATGCCCCGATCGAGCATCGAGATCGACCCGGGGGTGTGGCCAGGGGTCTCGATGATCTCGAGGCCCAGAACATCGTCGCCGTTGCCGACCGACTGCAGCGGGTTGGGCGCCGCGATGTTGCCGATGTCGGCCTCGCCGGCGTAGGCGGTGGCCGTGGGGGCCTCGCCCAGGACCTCGCTGAGGCTGCCCACGTGATCGGGATGGGAGTGGGTGAGAACGACATGGGCGACGTCGGACCAGTCAGCTCCAAGGGTGGACAGCGCCGAGCCGATCTCGTCGGCGCTGCCCTCGGTCCCGGTGTCGACGACGGCGGCCTCCCGGCCCCGGACCAGGACGTAGGCCGAGACGGACCCCAGGCTCACCTGCGACCACTCGAGCGCCTCCGCGGGCGCTTCGGGCTCGGCCTCCCCGTCGGCGGGCTCGGGCGTCGGCTCCGACGCAGCGTCGGTGATCGGCTCCTCGTCGGTCCCTGGATCGAGGGTCGGACCCGGGCCGGCCGGGTCGTCGTCGTCACCCGAGCAAGCCGACACCCCGGCACCGACGATGGCCATGGCGAACGCTCCCCGACCCAGCTCTGCCAGGAAGCGGCGCCGGCCCAGGCGATGCACATGGGGGGACCAGAGTGACGTTGCCGCCAGCCGGACGGAGCTCGAGCTGGCGTGGTGATGGTGATCGTGGTGTGCCATCTGTGCCTCCACCGGGCACGAACCATGGCGTCAGAGGCCGCGTCCCAGCTGCACCTCCGGGGCGACGGCGCCGTTCACGCCCGGACGTCCACGATGCCAGAGCTGGGCGCCTTCTGCATCCAGCCCGGACCTGACGCCATAGATGGTGTGGACCGATCCCGAGCGCTGGTGCTCGCCCACCTGGTCGAAGGGCACACCGATGGAGAGGTCGTCTCGCCCGTCGCCGTCGTAGTCGCCCTCGCCGAGGGCCCAACCGAAGTTGTCGCCCCGCGTCGGGGCGCTGGCGACGCCCGGGCTGGCTCGGTGCCAGAGCTGGTTGCCCGCACCCGTGAGGCCGGTGCGGCTCCCGTAGAGGGCCTGGACCGAGCCTGCCGCGGCCCGGCGGGACACCTCGTCGAAGGGAGCGCCGACGGCCACGTCGTCCCTGCGGTCGCCGTCGAAGTCACCGACGGAAAGGGACCAGCCGAAGTGGTCGGCAGCGCCGGCCGAGCCCTCGATGGCTGCCTGACCGCGGTGCCAGACCTGATCACCACGGGGTCGGAGGCCGCGGCGGGTGCCGTAGATGGCGTGGATCGAACCCGCCCGGGCTGCGCCCCGGATGGTGTCGCCGGTCACGCCGACGACGAGGTCGTCGAACCCGTCGTTGTCGAAGTCGCCGGCGGCCACCGAGAAGCCGAAGTTGTCGCCCTCGGTCGCGGCGGCTTTGATGCCACGACGGGCCCGGTGCCAGATCTGATCGGGGCCGACGTCCAGGCCGTTGGCCGAGCCTGGGATCACGTGGACGGCGCCGGCCTCGTTCTGGGTGGCGACGTCGTCGCCAGGCACGCCGATCGCCAGGTCGTCGAAGCCGTCTCTGTCGAAGTCACCAGCCGCGAGCGACGTGCCGAACAACCCGAAGTCCCCTGCTCGACCCCGGACGCCACGCGTTCCCCGGTGGATCACCTGGTTGTCCGCGGGAACCAGCCCGCTGCGGGAGCCGTGGATCACCTGCACCGCGCCGGCGAAGTTGTGCTGGCCCCGGCTGTTGGTGGGGAGCCCCACAGCCAGGTCGTCGAACCGATCGCCGTCGAAGTCCCCCACGGCCAGGGCGCCGCCGAACCGATCCGCCGGCGCCGGCCTGCCGAGCATGCCCGGGGTGCCGCGGTGGATGAGCTGATC
Organism: Acidimicrobiales bacterium; assembly: GCA_041611015.1. Taxonomy (GTDB): domain Bacteria; phylum Actinomycetota; class Acidimicrobiia; order Acidimicrobiales; family UBA8592; genus JBFINV01. Next base: position 3,088 of record JBFINV010000240.1, read on the forward strand.
ACCAGCGGCGGTCAGGCCGGAGGCGGAGCCGTAGATCACGTGGATCGATCCGGCGTCGACGGTATCGCCCACGTCGTCGTCGGGCACCCCGGCCACAAGGTCGTCGAAGCCGTCGCGATCGAAGTCACCGCAGTCCACCACCTGGCCGAAGGCGTCGATGCCTCCGCCCACGCCGAGCACCCCCCTGCGGTCCCGGTGCCAGACCTGGTCTCCGGCTGCAGCCACGCCCGCGGGGCCGCCGGGCAGCACGTGCACGGCTCCGATCGCGAGGTCGCCCACGATGTCGAAGGGCACCCCGATCATCAGGTCGTCGAACCCGTCGCCGTTGAAGTCACAGCCGCCCCGCTCGTTCACCCCGGCGACCGCCGGGGGGCCCGAGACCAACAGGGCCGCAACGAGAGAGAGGGTTCCGATCGAGACCACCAAGCTGCGTCGCACGGGCCGGATGGTTGCACACCGATGGCAGCACACCAAACCATGTGAGGGTCCACTCGGGCCCCCTGGCCCACGCACTGGGTCGCCCGACTCAGTTCGTGTCAGCGGCCTGCGGGGGGGCGGAGACGGTCCGCGCAGGCCTCGGTGAAGCGGTCGAGGATCATCGCCATCAGGACCAGTGCGAGCCCGACCTCGAAGCCCGAGCCGAACTTGCTCCGCTGGAGAGCCTCGACGGTGAGGAAGCCCAGGCCGCCGCCGCCGACCAGACCGGTGATGATCACCATCGCCAGCACCATCATGATCACCTGATTGACCCCGGCCATGATGGTGGGCGCGGCCAGCGGCAACCGGACCCCGAACAGGGTCTGGCGAGGGGTGGCTCCGAAGGCCCGTGACGCCTCCACGCTCTCCTCGGCCACCTCCCGGACTCCGAGGGCGGTGATGCGGACCCCGGGCACCATCGCGTAGACGACGGTGGCGATG
>JBFINV010000241.1:0-3987 GCA_041611015.1 Acidimicrobiales bacterium
CCTGCTTGCCGGTGGACCGGTTGCTGATGACCCGGACGGGATCGATGGCTTCTCGGGTGCCTCCGGCCGTCACCAGGACCCGGAGCCCGGCCAGGTCGTTCGGTCCCAGCACCCGCTCGACTGCAGCCACGATGGTGGCGGGGGCAGCCAGGCGCCCCCGACCCTGGTCTCCGCCAGCGAGGCGGCCGTGCTCGGGATCCACCACGTGCACGCCTCGACGGCGCAGCGTGGCCAGGTTCTCCTGCACCGCGGGGTGCTCCCACATCTCGGTGTGCATGGCGGGACACACCACCACCGGGGCCCGGGTGGCCAGCAGGGTGGCGGTGAGCAGGTCGTTGGAGATGCCGGCCGCATAGGAGCCCACCAGCCGGGCCGTGGCCGGCACGACCACGATGGCGTCGGCACCCTGGCCCAGGCGGGTGTGGGGAATCGGGTCCTCGTCGTTCCACAGCGAGGTCTGGACGGGTTCGCTGGCGAGGGCGCTCAGCGTGGTCTCGCCCACGAAACGGTGCGCGGCGCCGGTCATGACGGGCACCACGTGGGCCCCGGCGTCCCGTAGTCGACGGAGCACCTCGATGGCCTTGTAGGCCGCGATGCCCCCGCTGACGCCGAGGACGATGCGCTTGTCTGCAAGCGCGCCCGGCGACTCAGCTGGCGTCGTCACCGTCGGTGAGGTCACCCTCGTCGTCGAGGGGCTCCTCGGGAGCCTCACCGGCCACGATCTTGTCGGCGGCGATCTCCTCGAAAGCGATCGAGATCGGCTTGCGGGAGACCGAGGTGACCTGGGGCGGGATGGTGGCTCCCAGACCGTCGCCGAGCTGGCCGAAGTAGGAGTTGATCTGGCGGGCTCGCGCCGCCCCCAGGGTGACCAGCCGGAACTTCGATCCGGCCCGGCTCAACAGCCCCTCGACGGGAGGTTCGATCATCGAGTCGTGTTCGCTTGCCATGTGCTGTCCCACTCCGGGGGTCGTGCCCAGCCACCGGCGCGCAGCGCCGGATTTCCAGCAGTCGAGGGTACCAGCGCCGCCTGCGCCTCCGACGGGTCCTCAGCGCCGGCCGCTCCGGGCCCGGCGCGCCCGCTCCTCGTCGATCAGCTCCTGGATCTGGCGGACGGTGTCCTCGAGGTCGTCGTTGATGATGGTCCGGTAGCCGTGGGCCGCGGCCATCTCCCGTTCCTGGTCGCCGCGCTCGATGCGGGCCGCCACCTTGGCCGGGGGGTCGCCGCGCATCTCCAACCGGCGGCGCTGCTCCTCGCGGCTGGGGGTGTCGACGAACAACAAGAGCACATCGTCGAACTGCTTGGAGATCGCGACCCCGCCGTTGACATCGATCTCGAAGACCACGTCTCGACCGGGGGGTGGGTCCGGGATGGGGGTCCCCTGGCGGTAGTCCAGGAACTCCACCCATTCGAGGAACCCGCCCGCGGCGATGTGGTCGTCGAACTCGGTCCGCGACACGAAGCGGTATGCGTCGGTCGCTTCACCCGGTCGGGGCGGCCGGGTCGACCAGCTCTGGGACAGCCAGAGCCGCTGGTCGGCGGCCATCAACGCGGCAACGATGGTGCCCTTGCCGACGCCGCCGGGGCCGGAGATGACGATGCGGAGGGGGTCCGGGTCAGGAAAAGGAGGCGAGGAGCGCGGCACGCTGTTGGTCGCCAAGACCGCGCAGGCGCCTGCTCTCGGCAATGCCGATCTCTTCCATCAGCCGCCGGGCCTTCACCTTGCCCACGCCGGGCAGGGACTCGAGCACGGCGAGGACCTTGGTCTTGCCCACGACATCGTTGTGCGACGCCTGGTCGAGGACCTCGGCGAGGCTGATCGAGCCCATCTTGAGCCGTTCCTTCAGCTCGGCCCGGACCCGGCGTGCCTCGGCGGCCTTTGCGAGCGCAGCCTTGCGCTGCTCATCGGTGAGTACTGGGGGTGCTGCCATGACCAAACCATAGATGCGCTGGTCAGGACAGTGGTGGAGGGTCTGCGTTCGAGCCCCGGCGCGAGAGCCCGTGCTAGGACAGCAGCTCGCTGACGATGGCGGCCGCAGCTTCGGCGGGGTCGGGGGCCGCGGTCACGGCGCGGCCGACGACGATCACGTCGGCGCCGGCGGCCATGGCCTCCCCCGGGGTGGCCACGTTGGCCTGGTCGTGGGCCTGGTCCTGGGGGGCGTCGCCACTGGGACGGATCCCGGGGACCACCCGCACCAGCCGGGGCGCGAGCATACGCGCGTCCTTGAGGTCCTTGGCGGCACAGACCAGGCCGCCACAGCCAGCCTCGGCCGCCAGGCGGACCCGCTGGGGGACGATGTGGTCGGGGGCGTCGCCGTCGCTGGTCAGCACGGTCACCGCCAGGGCGATGGGGGGCTCGAGCCCGGCGTTGGAGGCACCCTCGGCCAGGCCCTCGACCCCGGCCTTGAGCATGTCGAGCCCGCCGAAGGCGTGCAGGGTCAGGTAGTCGACGCCCAGGGCCCCCAGCACCCGGGCGGCCCGACCCACCGTGTTGGGGATGTCGTGCAGCTTCAGATCCAAGAAGACGTCGTAGCCGAGCTCGCGCATGGTGCCCAGCGCGTCGGGCCCGGCGGCGCTGTACAGCTCCAGGCCGATCTTGGCCACCCCGAACCAGGGCCGGAGCTCACGGCCGAGCCGGCTGGCGACCACCAGGTCGTCCACGTCGAGAGCCAGGGCCAGGGTGCCCCGCACCTCCTCGGCCACGCCGCTCTCGGTCATCGTTGCCTCCGTTCCCGCTGCATCCATCCTGGCTCAAATCCCTTCGTGAGGAGCGCGATCGTGCGCTGCTCCGACCAACTCGCTCACCGTGTCCAGGTGGTGAGCGTCGCACCACCTGATCAGCCCGGTGAGCACCTTCTGGGTGGCCCGGGGATCGGCGAAGGTCGCCGTTCCCACCTGCACCGCCGACGCGCCGGCGAGCAGGAGCTCGATGGCCTGCGGGGCCGACGCTACACCGCCGACGCCGACGATCGGGAGACCGTCCAGTTCGGCGTGAACGTCGTGGACGGCCCGAACCGCCACCGGATGGATCGCCGGCCCTGAAAGCCCCCCACCGCCTCCGCCGAGCAGGGGGCGGCGGCGCTCGATGTCGATGACCATGCCCATCACCGTGTTGACGAGGGTGACCGCCTCGGCACCGGCGTCGGCTGCGGCCCCGGCGATGGTCACGATGTCGGTGACGTTGGGGCTGAGCTTGGCCCAGCGGGGCCGGCCGGCGGCGGCGCTGGCCTCGACGACCGCTGCTGTGGCCCGGGCCGAGTGGGCGAACATCTGGTGGCGGTCCTCGACGTTGGGGCACGACACGTTGACCTCGACCGCCACCACCTCCGGTGGCAGCTCGGCGCAGCGGGCGGCGGCCTTCTCGTAGTCGGCCACGGTGCGGCCCCAGATGCTCACCACCACCCGGGCCCCGGCATCGAGCAGCGCCGGAAGCTCCTCGTCGGCCCACCGGTCCAGGCCCGGTCCCTGCAGACCGACGCTGTTGATCATCCCGGCCGGGGTCTCGTGGACCCGCGGCGGCGGATTGCCCGGCCATGGTTCGACCGACAACGACTTGACCACGACCGCGCCGAGGCTCGCCAGGTCCACGTGGTCACCGAGCTCGGCGCCGTGGCCAGCCGTCCCGGACGCGGTCATCACCGGGTTCGGCAGGGTGACCGAGCCCACTCGGCTGGTGAGGTCGACGGCGCCGGCCTGTTGACTCACAGTCCCAGGTTGAGCTGGTCGTCGGTCTCGCCGCAGTGGTACTCCTGGAGGGTTCGCACCCGCAACGGGTGCCTGGCCCAGTCGGTCATGCCGTTGGCCGCGGCCAAGCCCGCCGCCGCGGTGGTCAGGAGCGGGATGCCCCGCTCGCCGGCGGCCCGGCGGATGTGGTCCCCGTCGGCTCGGGGGCCCCGGCCCCTCGGGGAGTTGATGACCAGCTGGATCTTGCCGGACTCCAGCAGCTCGACCGCATTGGTGCCGGTGGGGTCGCCCAGTTTGGCCACGAC
>JBFINV010000242.1:0-3957 GCA_041611015.1 Acidimicrobiales bacterium
GGCGAGGGCGAGGGCGACGCCCCCGAGGAGCAACCCACGCCCGAGCCCGACGCCACGCCCACGCCGGCACCGACCGCTACCCCCGAGGTGGATCCCGACGGGGGACAGACCGACCTCCCCGACACCGGGGGCCAGCCGGTGTTGGCGGCCATCTTCACCACGGGCGGTTTCGTCCCGGTCGAGGTGGCCCTCGGCGACTTCCCCGAGCTGGTGATCATGGCTGACGGAACGGTCTACCGCGAGGGCGCGCAGATCGCGGTCTTCCCGCCGCCGCTGCTCCCTGCGGTCGAGCGCCTGACGCTCGACGACGCAGCGTTGACCGAGGTGAAACGGGTTCTCGCCGAGAGCACCGTGCTCGACCCCGCCGTCGACTTCGGCGAGCCTCCGGTGGCCGACGCCCCTGCGACCACCGTCACCACCTTCCTCGGCGGCGACGAGACCACCGTGTCGGCGTACGCCCTCGGTTTCGACGACCAGGTCGGCCCCGACGCGGCGGCTGCCCGCGCCGAGCTGACCGCCATCATCACCGAGATCCAGACGATCGTCGACCGGGCGACGGCGACCGGAACCCTCGCCCGCCCGCCAGCGGCGGCGGTGCTCACCTTCCCGTCGCTGGCCACCGAGGAGGACCAGCCGGTTCGCGAGTGGCCCATCGAGCCCGTCCCCAGGCCCCAGGCGACCGGTGGCGGCTGCGTGGTCATCACCGGTGCCGACATGGACGCCCTCTGGGACGCGGCGGGCAACGCCACCATCCAGACCCCGTGGAACATCGAGGGCACCCCCCAACCGGTGGTGCTGCGGCCGGTGTTCCCGCACGAGACCGTCTGCTGACCCAGGAGCGGGCTGGCCTCGATCCCGACGCCTCGGAGCTGCCAGCATGGACCGATGGCAGACCCCCCGGTCCCGCACCTCTCCTTCGAGGACTTCCGCAAGCACGGCCACGACCTGATCGACTGGGTCGCGGACTACCTGGAGCACGTCGGCGACCGGCCGGTGCGCCCCCAGGTCGAACCCGGTGAGGTCCGGGCCGGGATCCCAGCGCACCCGCCCGACACCTCCGAGAACATGGACGCGATCCTCGCCGACCTGGACCGGGTGGTCATGCCCGGCATCGCCCACTGGCAGCACCCCGGCTGGTTCGCCTACTACCCGGCCTCGACCTCCCCGGCATCCATCCTGGGCGAGATCGCGGCTGCGGGCCTCGGGGTCCAGGGGATGCTCTGGTCCACCAGCCCCGCGGTCACCGAGGTGGAGTCGGCGATGCTCGACTGGCTGGTGGACCTCCTGGGCCTGCCCGGCACCTGGCGGGTGGACACCGGACCGGGAGGCGGGGTGCTGCAGATGACCGCGTCCGACTCGACGCACACCACCCTCGCCGTGGCCCGCCACGAGGCCTCGGTCAGGGGCGAGGACCTCAACCAGCTCGTGGCCTACGGGTCCGCCGAGGCCCACTCCTCGGTCGAGAAGGGGGCTCGCGTCGCCGGCTACCGACACATCCGTGCGGTGGAGGTCGACCACGACCAGGCCATGGATCCGGGCGCGCTGGCCCGGGCCGTCGACGCCGACCGGGATGCGGGGCTGGTGCCCACCTGGGTGTGCTCGACCGTCGGGACCACCGGGACCGCCGCAATCGATCCGGTGCGCAGGGTCGCCGACGTCGCCAGGGCCAACGCCATGTGGCACCACGTCGACGCCGCCTACGCAGGCACCGCCATGATCTGCCCGGAGCTCCGCCACCTCCAGGACGGGCTGGCGCTGGTCGACAGCTACGTCTTCAACCCTCACAAGTGGATGCTCACCAACTTCGACTGCTCGGCGTTCTGGGTCGCCGACCGAGCCCGGTTGACCGGCGCCCTGTCCATCACGCCGCCCTACTTGCGCAATCAGGCCAGCGACGCGGGCGAGGTCATCGACTACCGGGACTGGCACGTGCCGCTGGGGCGGCGGTTCCGGGCCCTCAAGCTGTGGTTCGTGCTGCGCTCCTATGGAGCCGAGGGCCTCCGGCGACATGTGCGCAACCATCTCGACTGGGCCCAGATGCTGAGCGAGCGGGTCGAGGCCGACCGTCGCCTCGAGCTCGTCGCTCCCACCGTCTTCGCTCTGGTCTCGTTCCGGCACGTGGCCGGCGACACCGCCACCCGAGCCATCGCCGAGGCCGTCAACACCAGCGGATGGGCCTATCTCACTCCCTCGGTGATCGACGGCTCGGCCTTCGTGCGGGTCTGCATCGGCTCCACCTGGACCGAGCGCCAGCACGTCGAGGCGCTGTGGGCCTTGATCGACGACGCCGCGGCGGCGCCCGCCCAGTTGTAGCGCACGCTTCGGTCGGCCTTGGTCGGTCTGGGTCGAACGACCTATGGTGTTCGGTCACTCCGGGCCCGGAGTGCCAACACCAGCAACATCCGCCACATAAGCAACACGAACAACAGAGAACCAGGCAACGCGGGACAAGCGCTGCGGGGCTGCAGCCGAGGGGGGCCGGCCCCGCAGCTGCGCGTTCGGGCCCCTGATCGTCTGGGCGCCTGAGCCCCCTCATCGCAGGACATCGACCCACTCATTTCGGGCTCGGACCTGCCGATTCGCGGCTGGCGAGTATGCACTCGAGAGAGCCGAGGGTTGGTCGTTGAGCACGGAAGTGCAGGAGCAACAGGAGCGGTGGGCCAGCCGGACGCGCCTGGCCTGGGTCCTGCGCGTCTCTCTGTTCGTGGCCCCCATCGCCGCGTCGATCCTCTGCGTGCTGGTCGTCACCCGACGCATCCCTCGCCCGGACACGTTGTTCGGGACCGTGGTCTGGCTGGTGGGCATCACGGCCGGTGCCACCCTGGTGTTGCGCTGGACGGACCGGTTCCTCCAACGGTTCACACCGATCGTGACCCTGCTCCGGCTCTCGCTGGTCTTCCCGGATCAGGCGCCGTCGCGCTTCAAGATGGCAATCCGGCAGGGGACCGTGAAGCAGCTCCAGCGGCGCTACGAGGCCGGCGAGCTGGGCACCACCAGCCAGGCCGCGGCCGAGACCCTGGTCCAGCTGGCCGCCGCCATCGGTAACCACGACCGTCTCACTCGCGGGCACAGCGAGCGGGTGCGGGCCTACAGCGTCCTCATCGCCGAGGAGATGGGCCTGCGCCAGCGAGAGCGTGACCTGTTGCACTGGGGGGCGCTGCTCCACGACGTGGGCAAGCTCGACGTCCCCTCGGAGATCCTCAACAAGAACGGACGCCCCGACGACGAGGAGTGGGCCATCCTGCGCACCCACCCGGCCCGGGCCGAACACCACCTGGCCCCGCTCGCCGACTGGCTGGGCGAGTGGCGACTGGCTGCGAGCCAGCACCACGAGCGTTGGGACGGCGAGGGCTACCCGTTCGGGCTCGCCGGCGAGGAGATCAGCCTGGCCGGTCGCATCGTGGCCGTGGCCGATGCCTTCGACACCATCACGTCGGTTCGCAGCTACAAGACGGCCTCGACTGCCGAAGAGGCCCGCCTGGAGCTGGCCCGCTGCAGCGGCACCCAGTTCGACCCGGTGGTCGTGCGAGCGTTCCTCAACGTCTCGCTCGGCCGCCTGCGCCGGGCCATGGGACCGATCGCCTGGCTCGGCCAGCTGCCGGTGATCCTCAGCGCGCCCGTCGCCGCCCCCGCCCTGACTGGCGCGGTCGCGGTGTCCAGCACGGCAGCAGCCATCGGGTTCAGCGGGGCCATGACCCCACCGCCCAAGCCCGAGCCGCCGGTCGTCGAGGAGCTGGCGTTCGCGCAGGACTTCGAGCTCATCATCCCCACCCCCACCCCCACGCCGCGCGGGTTCCGGCTGCCGGAGCTGGCGCTCCCCACGAACACTCCGACCCCGACGGGCACGCCGCGCCCGACACCCACCCCCGGCGGTCTGGTGTTCCCGGATCTACCCACACCGACTCCGGCGCCGACCGCAACGCCCCCGCCACTTTCCACCCCGACGCCCACCCCACC
>JBFINV010000243.1:0-3935 GCA_041611015.1 Acidimicrobiales bacterium
GGGGAGCTGACCATGGAGATCACCGTCACCATCAACGGGTCGTCCCGGACCGACGAGGTCGAGCCCCGCCGGCTGCTGGTCGACTACATCCGCCGCACCGCCGGTCTGACCGGCACCCACATCGGGTGCGACACCACCAGCTGTGGGGTCTGTGCCGTCCTGCTCGACGGGGTGCCCGTGAAGTCCTGCACCATGCTGGCCGTCCAGGCCGACGGCCGAGAGATCACCACGGTGGAGGGCCTCAAGAGCAACGGCCAGCTCCACCCTGTCCAGGAGGCGTTCCGGGAGGAGCACGGGCTGCAGTGCGGCTTCTGCACCCCGGCCATGATGCTCGTCGGTTCCGCGCTGATCGCCGAGAACGCCGATCCGAGCGACGACGACGTCCGCTGGGCCATCTCGGGCAACCTGTGCCGCTGTACGGGCTACATCAACATCGTCAAGGCCATCCGCGCGGCTGCTGCCGCCGCCACGAGCGAGAGCTGAGGGCGACATGAGCACGGTTCACGAACCCACCACTCCCGCCGAGATCGGCGGTATCGGCCACAGCGTGAAGCGGCGCGAGGACGCCCGCCTCATCGAGGGCCGGGGCCGGTTCCTCGACGACGTCGAGCTCCCCGGGATGCTCCACATGGCGATCCTCCGCTCGCCGTTGGCCCACGCCCGCATCAACGGCATCGACACCTCGGGTGCCGAAGCCCTCGACGGGGTGGTCGCGGTGGTCACCGGCGCGTTGATGGACCAGCACGGCCTGGCGTGGATGCCGACGCTGTCGGGCGACACCCAGGCGGTCCTGGCCACCGACAAGGTGCGCTACCAGGGCCAGGAGGTGGCTGCGGTGGTGGCCACGGATCCGTACGTGGCGGTGGACGCCCTGGAGCTGATCGAGGTGGACTACGAGGCCCTCCCGGTCATCACCACCCCCCAGCAGTCGCTCGACGCCGGGGCGCCGATGATCCGGGACGAGAAGGAGGGTCAGACCGACAACCTGGTCTACGAGTGGGAGGTGGGCAACCAGTCGCTGACCGACGAGGCCTTCGCCGCTGCGGACCGGGTGGTGTCCCTCGAGACCCACTACCCCAGGTCGCACCCCTCGCCCCTCGAGACCTGCGGCATCGTCGCCGACGTGGACTCGGTGACCGGCCAGGCCACCTTGTGGCTCACGTCGCAGGCGCCCCACGCCCACCGCACCCTGTTCGCGATGGTGGCCGGGCTGCCGGAGCAGAACATCCGGATCATCAGCCCCGACATCGGCGGTGGGTTCGGCAACAAGGTGCCGATCTACCCCGGCTACGTGGTGGCCACCGCGGCGTCGCTGCTGCTGAGCACCCCGGTGAAGTGGGTCGAGACCCGCAGTGAGAACCTGATATCGACCGGGTTCGGCCGGGACTACTACATGCGGGGCGAGCTGGCGCTCACCGACGAGGGCCGGATCCTGGGCCTCCGGGTCGACATGCTCTCCGACCAGGGGGCCTTCTTCTCCGACGCCCAGCCCACCCAGTTCAAGGCCGGCCTGTTCCACGTGGTCACCGGCAGCTACGACTACCCGGCGGCGCACGTCAAGTGCCGCGGCGCCTTCACCAACAAGGCCCCGGGCGGGGTCGCCTACCGCTGTTCGTTCCGGATCACCGAGGCCTCGTACCTGATCGAGCGGCTGGTCCAGACCGCGGCCTACGAGCTGGGGATCGACCCGGCCGAGATGCGGATGAAGAACTTCATCCAGCCGGACCAGTTCCCCTACGAGACCCCGACCGGCTTCGTCTACGACTCCGGGGACTACCCGACCTCGCTGCGGACGGCGATGGACGAGGTGGGTTACGAGGCGCTGCGTGAGGAGCAGGCTCGAGGCCGCGAGGAGGGACGGCTGATCGGGATCGGCGTCGCCCACTTCACCGAGGCGGTGGGGGCGGGCCCGTCCCGCCAGTACGACATCGCCGGGCTGAAGATGATCGACTCCGCCGAGCTGCGGATCCACCCCACCGGCAAGGCCATCTTGAAACTCGGGGTCAAGACCCAGGGTCAGGGCCACGAGACCACCTTCGCCCAGATCGTGGCCCAGGAGCTCGGCATCCCGTACTCCGACATCAAGGTGGAGCACGGCGACACCGACCACACCCCCTACGGGTTGGGCACCTACGCCTCACGGTCGACCCCGGTCGGCGGCGCCGCCACCGCGGTGGTCTCCCGCAAGATCGCCGACAAGGCCCGCAAGATCGCCGCGCACCTGCTCGAGGCCGCCGAGGACGACATCGAGCTGGAGGCCGGCCGGTTCTCGGTGCGGGGCACGCCCGACCGGGCGGTGAGCATCCAGGACGTGGCCCTGGCCGCGTACACGAACTGCCCGGAGGGCATGGAGTACGGCCTCGAGGACGTCACGTACTACGACCCGCCGAACCTCACCTACCCCTATGGCAGCTACATCGTGGTGGTCGAGGTCGACCCCGAGACCGGGGTCTGGAAGGTGCAGCGGATGGTGGCCCTCGACGACTGCGGGGTCCGGATCAACCCCATGATCGTGGAGGGCCAGATCCACGGCGGCCTGACCGAGGGGTTCGCCATGTCCTCGATGCAGTGGATCACCTTCGACGAGGACGGCAACTGCATCGGGTCCAACTACATGGACTACCTCATCCCCACCGCCTGGGAGACGCCCCGCTTCGAGCTGCTCTCGACCGCGGTGCCGTCGCCGCACCACCCCATCGGCGCCAAGGGTGTGGGCGAGTCGGCCACCGTCGGCTCGCCGGCGGCGTTCGTGAACGCAGTTATCGACGCGCTGGCCCATCTCGGGGTGCGCAACATCGACATGCCGGTCCTGCCGGACCGGGTGTGGGAGGCGATCCAGGCCGCAGAGGGTGGATGACCAGCGCGCCCGGGCGGCAGGCTCCTGCGAGGCTCGAACTGGGGCGGCTGTCCGGGTCGCCTCCAGCGGCCTGCTGAGCCCGCCGCCTTCATGGCCGCGTCCGATGCCTAGCGGAAGGTGGGCAGCCTCGATGCGGTGGCGGCGTCGGGGCGTCCGGTGAGGAACGCCAACGGCCCGAGCATCTGCACCATCTCGAGGCTGATGTCGAGCAGCATCGGGTTCCCGTAGCCGGGGAAGGCGTCGACGATGTCCGCGCGCAGCCGGGCCCTGGCCTCGTCGTCGAGGCCGACCTCGCCGCCGCGGGTGTGGTCCTCGACCATGCGGGCGACGGCTCGGAGGTACCGCTCCTGGGTGTCGATGATCCCGGCGTCGCCGGGCAGGCCGTGGCCGGGCACGATCACCCGGGGATCCAGCTCGTCGACCAGCTGGCGCAGATGACCGAGCTGGACCATCCAGTCCGGGATGCTGGCCCCCTCTGCGAAGAAGACGTGCGACCCCGGCTCGAGGGCATCGCCGACGTGGAGCACCTTGGCCTGGGGCAGCCAGGCGAAGGTCATGTCCACCGACTCGCCGGCCACCGTGGTGCTGTCCGAGAACTCGAAGAGCTGGACCACCGTGGAGCCGAGCCACAGCTCCCGGGAACGCACGAAGGTCGTCCGGGGGACCGCGTAGGTCTCGGCCAGGTGCTCGCCGTACACACCCATCATGAAGAGCTGATCCGATGCCGCGGTGCGGTCGATCAGCCGGGCGGTCAGGTAGCTGGACACCAGCTCGGCCCCGGCCTCGGCGAACACCGTGTTGCCCAGCGTGTGGTCCGGGTGGTGGTGGCTGTTGGTGACGTAACGGACCGGTTGCCCGGTGCGCTCGGCGACGTCGTCGAGCACCCGCTGGGCGTGACGGGGGAGGAGCTGGCTGTCGATCACCACCACGCCGTCGCTCGTGGCCACGTACATGCTGTTGACGGCGAAGGTGAAGTCCGGTGAGCGGTACACGTGGACGCCGCCGCCGAGGTCGATGGTCTCGCCCTCGTCGTCGATGGAGCCGTACTCGGGCTTCCACTCCATCAGCGGCCCCGCCA
>JBFINV010000244.1:0-3917 GCA_041611015.1 Acidimicrobiales bacterium
CCGCCGACGATCACCACCCGGGCCGAGTCCGGCACTGCCATACCGCGCACGACTGTACCAGCAAACCCGCACTCTGGTACATTTGCACCAGGAATGAGCAAGCCCGCCGTGCCCGTGATCGAAGCGCCCGCCGTCGACCTCGACGAGCTCGGCCGACGCCGACTGGTGCGAGTACTGCTGGTACCCCTTCGAGAGGCCCTGCTGCGATGACGGTCGACCAGCGGATCCCGGAGCCCACCGCCATCCTGGGCGAGCTGGCCGGCTCCCTGGATCGGCTGTCGCCACAGGTCCGCCAGGCTGCTGTGTACGTGCTCGACAACCCCGGCGAGGTCGCGGTGACCTCGATGCGCGGCCTGGCCGACGCCGCCGGCGTGAAGCCGAACACCTTGGTGCGCATGGCCCGAGCGGTGGGGTTCGAGGGCTACGAGGACTTCCGCGACCCGTTCCGCCAGCACGCTGCGGACGCGGTGCTGTCCTTCCCCGACCGGGCCCGGTTCCTCCAGACCATCAGCCAGGGCGGGAGCCACGGGTCGCTGCTCGCGGACATGGCCGCGGCTGCCTTCGCCAACGTCGAGGGTCTGTTCGCCGACGTGGACGCGGACGAGCTGAGAGCCGCAGCGGACCTGATCGACGGCGCGCGCCTTGCCTGCATACTGGGGGTCGGCACCGCTCGCCCGCTGGCCGAGAACTTCGCCTACGTTGCCGGGATGGCAGTCGACAACGTGGCGGCCACCCCCCGCATCGGGCTGCCGATCGACGACGTGGCCCGCCTCGACGAGCGAGACGTGCTGGTGGCGATGACCTTCAGCCCCTACCGGGCCGAGATCGTGGACGCGGTCCGGCTGGCCACCGAGCGCTCGGTACCCGTCATCGCCGTCACCGACAGCCGAGCCTCGCCCCTGGCCCGCATGGCCACCCACACCTTCGTGGTGCCCACCGACTCGCCCCTACCCTTCTCGTCCAACATCGCGGCGACCGCATTGCTGGAGACCCTGCTCGCGTTCGTGGTGGCCGAGTCCCCCGACGACGTGGTCGCCTCCATCGGCGCCTTCCACGACAACCGCCACCGCGCCGGTATCTACGTCGACTGACCCGGAGACCGCACCATGCACCACGCCCACCCCGGCCTCACCAGCCCCGAGTACTACGTGCCCGGCCTACCGGTGGATCACGTGGCCACCCGCTACGGCATCGACCCCGCGGAGATCGCCAAGCTGGGCTCGGCCGAGAACCCCTTCGGCGCCTCTCCCCTGGCCCGGACGGCGGTGGAGGAAGCGCTCGGCGCGCTCCACCTCTATCCCTCCTGGACCGCCGAGCCCCTCCGGGAGAAGATCGCCGAGACCTACGGTTACCAGCCCGAGCAGGTCATCTGCGGGGCCGGCGAGACCGAGATCATCTCGCTGATCATCCGGGCCTTCTGCGAGCCGGGCGGCCGTATCCTCATGCCGGGGCCGTGCTTCCCCATCTACCACCTCTTCGCGGCGGCCGAGGGCCGGGTCCCAGTGCTGGCGCACGAGGCCACCGACCGAGACGCCATGGCCCTGGACGTGGACGGCTACGTCGACCACGTGGACCCCGAGACCAGGATCGTCTTCGTGACCAACCCCCACAGCCCTTCGGGAACCTGGCTGTCCGAGGCCGAGGTCCGGCAGGTCGTCGAGGCCGCGCCCGGGGCGCTGGTGGTCCTGGACGAGGCCTACGTCCACTACTCGGACACCCCCGGCTACATCCACCTCGCCCGCGAGTACCCACACGTAGCGGTGCTGCGCACGTTCTCCAAGGCGTTCGGGCTCGCCGGGCTGCGGATCGGCTTCGGCGTGGCAGATCGGGCGATCGTCGACGCCCTGCTGGCCGTCAAGCCCACCTGGAACATGGGCCAGCTCCAGATCGCCGGGGGCATCGCCGCCCTCGACGACCACGAGCACGTCCAGCGGACCGTGGACACCATCGTGGCCAGCCGGGCCTACGTCCAGGATCGCTTCGAGGATCTGGACCGGTTCCGCATGGTGCCCGGTAGCCGCTCCAACTTCTTCCTGGTGGAGATCCTGGACCCGGACCTGAGCTCGACCGGGGTCTTCGAGGGCCTGCTCGAGCGAGGGGTGATCGTCAAGGACGGCAGCGTCTCGTTCCGGGGCCTGCAGGACCGGTTCCTGCGCGTCGACGTGAACGTGAAGGAGCACATGGACCGCCTCGTGGACGCCCTCGCCGACCTGCCATGACCGCCCCTGACCGACCCCGGGCTCTGGACGGCCGCCACTACACCGATCCGGCGGTGTTCGAGCTCGAGCTCGACCGCATCTTCGCCCGCACCTGGCACCTGGTCGGTCACCGATCCCAGCTCGCCGAGCCCGGCCAGGTCGTCACCGCCACCGTGGGCCGGGACCCGGTCGTGATCACCAACGACGGTGGACGCATCGGGGCCTTCTACAACGTGTGCCAGCACCGGGGCCACGAGCTGGTGCCGGAGGGCACCGAATCGCTCCAGGCGATCGTGTGCCCCTACCACGCCTGGACCTACGACCTGTCGGGGAGGCTTGTGGTGGCCCGGGGCGAGGACGTGGGCGACATCTGCGTGCCCCGGGTCCGGGTCGAGATCCTGGCCGGGTTCGTGTACGTGAACCTCGACCCCGACGCCGAGCCCCTGGCCCGGACCGCGCCGGGCGTGGAGGCGGAGCTGCTGGCCATGGCGCCCGACGCGTCCTCCCGTCGGCTGACGGCCAGGCTGACCCACACCTTCGCCGCCAACTGGAAGCTGGCGGTGGAGAACTACAACGAGTGCTTCCACTGTCCCAACGTGCACAAGAGCTTCACCACCGGGGTGGTGGACGCCACCACCTTCCGCATCACCCCCTGCGGCGAGGTGATTCGCCACACGGCCACCGGGGTCCCGCCCGAGCGGTCTGGCGGCGCCCGGGACCCCGGCTCCGACGCTTACGGCTCCTGGTACACCTGGCCGGTCTCGTCGATCCAGTGCTACCCCGGTCGGGCCCTCAACACCTTCCGCTGGGTTCCGCTCGCCGTGGACCGCACCCTGTTGATCCGGGAGTGGTGGTTCGACGCGTCCGAGCCCACCGCCGACCAGCAGCGACTGATCGACCTGGACTGGACCACCACGGTTCGCGAGGACTTCGACCTGATGGAGTCCGTCCAGCGGGGGCTGAGCAGCCGGGGCTACTCCCCCGGGCCGCTCATCGTCGACCCCAGCGGCACCGCCGACGTCCACGCCGAGAACGCAGTACCTCACCTCCACGAGCTTCTCCGAACCGCCATCGGGTCCGAGGCTGGTGGCTGACGCCACCCGGTCGCGGGAGCTGGCCGACTGGCTGGCCGGCCTCGGGGGACGGGTCGACGATCGGCTGCTCGCGTCGGCCGAGAGCTTTCTGGTGGACACGGTCGGTGCCATCGTCCACGGAGCCCGCCAGCCCTGGTCGAAGGCGGCGATCGGGCACGCCCTGGCCACCGGCGGCGAGGGCCGCTGCAGCGTGGTCGGCGGGGCCCGGTCCACCACCGCGCCGATGGCGGCGTTCGCCAACGGCGCGTCGGCTCACGCGTTCGAGCTCGACGACGTGCACGAGGAGGCCATCAGCCACCCCGGCGCAGTCGTGATCCCGGCTGCGCTGGCGGTCGCCGAGGAGTGCGACGCCTCGGGCTGGGACCTGCTCGAGGCCGTGGTCGTGGGCTACGAGGCGATGGGCCGCGCCGGCATCGCCGTGGGCCCGGCCTCGCACATGCTGGGTGGGTTCCACCCGACGTCGATGTCCGGGGTCTTCGGCGCCGCCGCGGCGGCCGGCCGGCTGCTCGGCTTCGACGGCGAGCAGCTCAACCACGCCTTCGGCCTGGCGGCCACCCTGGCGTCGGGGACCATGGAGTTCGCAGCATCGGGCGGGATGACGAAGCGCATCCATGCCGGGCGGGCC
>JBFINV010000245.1:0-3910 GCA_041611015.1 Acidimicrobiales bacterium
CGGTGGTGGTTGGACTGCTCGAAGCGGGCCCGGGCCCCGAGGCACACGTCGACCCGGTAGGGGTTGCCGACGAGGGACTGGGTCACCAGGCCGCCGACCCGGATGGTGCGGGCGGTGATCCCCCGCCGGGTGCGGTCCAGCTCGGCGTCGGCGAACAGCTCGATGGGACGGCCCGAGGCGCCGACGAGCATCGCCGAGGGGTCCTGGTACAGCGGCGGCAGCGGTGCCGCAGCCGGCGGTGGCGCCGGCAGCGGGGCCTCCTCGGCGGGGTCCCCGTCGCCCTCCCCGTCGCCGTCACCGTCGCCGTCGGTGGTGTCGACGCCCTCTTCCCGCCGAGGGGCATCGTCATCCGGATCGCCGCCCGAGGTCTCGTTCGTCCCGGCCGACCCGGCCTCGACGTCGGCGCCGCCCCCGTCGCTTGCCCCGTCTGCGGGCTCGGGGCCGGTGACGGGCGTGACCTGCCGTTCGAAACCCAGGACCGCCGGGACCCGGGGCTCCGGGGGGCCGTCGAGCCCGAGCAGCGCCGGCGGACGGGCCTCGGGGACGACCTCGATGGCCTCGTTCTCGGTGAGGAGATCGAGGGCCTCTCCCAGGCCGACCGGTCCGGTCGATGCGGGTGCGTCGCCGGCGTCGGTGAGCGTGGGCTCCTGGTAGCGCCCGCAGGAGGTGGCGACGAGCGCAGCGACCAGCAGGGCCACCCCGCTCCGCACCGGCCGGTGGACCCACGGACGCATGGCCATCCATCGGCTGGCCAGGGCGGAGATTGAGCGCTCGGCGGCCCGGACCTAGGCTGAGCCCCGGAGCGACGAACGAGAGGAGTGGCCATGCGCCAGTACCTGGTGGTCGCCCACCGCACCCTCGGCGGGGCTCACCTCATGGAGCACCTGCACGAGCTCCGTGAAGCCGACCCGTATTGCCGGTTCCACCTCATCGTGCCCCAGTACCACCCGCCCGACCACGCCTGGACCGAGCACGAGGTCGAGCAGGAGGCCCAGGCCCGCCTCGACGAGATGCTGGCCCGTATGGCGGCGATGGGGATGGGTGCGACCGGCGAGGTCGGCGACGCCAACCCGGTCTATGCCATCGGCACCACCCTGCGGCACATGGGTGAGGACGCCTTCACCGGCATCGTGGTCTCCACCCTCCCGAAGCGGGTCTCGCTGTGGTGGGACGTGCCCAAGCGCATCGCCCGCGAGTACCCCCAGCTGCCGCTCACCCACATCGTCGCCGCCGACGCCGAGGTCCCGAGCGGCTGATTCCGGGGGCCGGGCCCGACCGTCCCATTCGCAGCGGGCGCGCTCATCCGCTACCTTGACCATGACGTTGCTGCGCTGAAAGCGCTTACATCAGAGGGGGGCTTGCTCCATGGCCGAAGTGGTGCTACGTGGCGTTGACAAGGTGTACCCGAACGGGTTCCAGGCCGTCACCGACCTGAGTCTCGACATCGACGACGGCGAGTTCATCGTCATGGTCGGCCCGTCGGGGTGCGGGAAGTCGACTGCGCTGCGGATGATCGCCGGGCTGGAGGAGATCACCGCCGGCGAGCTGCGCATCGGCGAGCGGGTGGTCAACGAGGTGGAGCCCAAGGACCGTGACATCGCCATGGTCTTCCAGAACTACGCCCTGTACCCCCACATGACCGTGTACGACAACATCGGCTTCGCGCTGAAGCTGGCGGGCACTCCCAAGGAGGAGATGGACCGCCGCATCCGCGAGGCTGCCCGCATCCTCGAGCTCGAGGAGAACCTCGCGCGCAAGCCCGGCCAGCTGTCGGGTGGCCAGCGCCAGCGGGTGGCCATGGGTCGGGCCATCGTGCGCCAGCCCGCGGCGTTCCTGATGGACGAGCCCCTGTCCAACCTCGACGCGAAGCTCCGGGTGCAGATGCGGGCCGAGATCGCGGCCCTGCAGCGCAAGCTCGGGGTCACCACGTTCTACGTCACCCACGACCAGGTCGAGGCCATGACCATGGGCGACCGGGTTGCCGTCATCAAGGACGGCATCCTGCAGCAGGTGGACAATCCCCAGCACCTCTACGACCATCCCCAGAACGTCTTCGTGGCCGCCTTCATCGGGTCGCCCTCGATGAACCTCTACTCGGGGCGCCTGGAGCAGGCACCGGGCGGCGGCCAGCTGCACTTCGGCAGCCAGAGCGTGTTCGTGCCCGACCATGTGATCGACTCCAAGCCGGGGCTGCGGGAGCACTTCGGCCGCGAGATCATCATGGGCATCCGCCCCGAGGACCTCAACGACCCGGAGCTGGCCCAAGAGGTCGATCCGGCCCAGTGCATCGAGGCCGACATCGAGCTCATCGAGGCCCTGGGCAGCGAGATTCTGGTGCACTTCACGCTCGACGCCACCGCAGTCGACTCCGGTGACCCCGACGCAGAGGCGGTGAGCACCGACGGCGCGCCCAGCGTCGGCCGCTTCGATCCCCGAAGCCGGGTCAAGGCGGGCGACCGCGTCAAGATCCAGGTCGACGTGGATCGGATCCACTGCTTCGACCCCGACACCCGGCTGGCCATGGACGCCGGCTAGCCGGAGTCGGCAACCCTGCGGGCTGGTCCCGCCGATGCAGCTGCTGCTGGCCACCCGCGAGGACGACCAGCCCGACTACCTCGACCTCCCGCTCGACCGGCCCCTCGAGTCGTGGGACGACCCACGCCTGGTGGAGATCCCGATCGGGGTGCACCGCCACGTGGTCCGCTTCGTGGGCCATCGGGGGCGGCTGTACGCGCTCAAGGAGCTCCCGGCCCGGCTGGCCGGGCGGGAGTGGCGCCTCCTGCAGGCGCTGCGCGACGAGGGACTCCCCGTGGTCGACGTGCTCGGCGTCGTGTCGGAGCGGGGTGAGGGACTCGACGACATCCTCATCACCCGCCACCTCGAGTTCTCCCTTCCGTTCCGGTTCCTGTTCCTGCGCTCGGGACTCCCCCGGCTGCACGATTCGCTGGTGGATGCGGTGGCGGCGCTGCTGGTGCGGCTCCACCTCGCCGGGTTCTTCTGGGGCGACTGCTCGCTGTCGAACACCTTGTTCCGGCGCGACGCCGGCGCCCTGTCCGCCTGGGTGGTCGACACCGAGACCGGGGAGCTGCATCCCCGCCTGACCGACGGCCAGCGCCGTCACGACCTCGACATCGCCGAGCTCAACCTGCTGGGCGGGCTGCTCGACTGCCAGGCTTCGGGCCGCCTGCCGACCGACATCGACCCGGTGGTGGTGGCCACCACGCTGCGCCAGCGCTACGAGCAGCTGTGGACGGAGCTGACCGCCGAAGAGCTGGTGGACTTCGCGCAGCGGCACCTCATCGACGAGCGGGTCAAGAGGCTGAACCGGCTCGGGTTCGACATCAGCCAGATCACGATCCACCAGGGCGAGGGCGGTTCGGTGGTGCGGTTCCGGCCCGAGGTGGTCGAGGCCGGCCACCACCAGCGGCGCCTCAAGGACCTGACCGGCCTCGACGCCCTGGAGAACCAGGCCCGGCGGCTGCTGAACGACCTGCGCTCCTACGGCGCGTGGCTCTCGGCGCAGGAGGGCCGGGAGCTGCCCGAGGCTCTGGCTGCCTACCGCTGGCTCACCCACGTGTTCGAGCCGGCGCTGGCGGCGATCCCCGACGAGCTCCGGGATCGCCGGGAGGCGCCGGAGCTGTACCACGAAATCCTCGAGCACCGCGATGCGCTCGTTGCCGCCCGCCACCAGCCGGTCCGGGTGCCCGAGGCAGCAGCCAGCTACGCCAGCGTCGCCTTGCCGTTCGCCGAGACGGAACGGTCGGTGCTCGACGCCGCCGAGGACTGAACGCTAATGGGGATCGACCAGTTGGTGCCCGCTGGGGGTGAGGCTGGTTCCGAGCCGCTTGTCGGTCAGCACTACGGTTCGCAGGGTTTCGAGCTCTACGCCTAGATCGTGCGCCGGCCGGTC
>JBFINV010000246.1:0-3897 GCA_041611015.1 Acidimicrobiales bacterium
CAGGGGTTCAACTCCCCTCACCTCCACCCCGTGAAGTCCCGGGTCGGCTCGTGAGTCGACTACCTGGGGACTCGAGACCTTCCACGGCTGGCGAACCGATCACAGTTCCGAGTAGATGCCAGGTGGACGCACAACGGGGGGTGGCAGCACCCCCCAGGCCATCCGAAGTGACAGGGGACTTCAGCCCTGCCCGCCGTGTCGAGCGGTCAGCCCCAAGCATCGCTCAAGGCCTACGAGAAAGGTAAGGGGGGCGGGATCTGTGAGAAGAAATCCGCATCGGATTTGTTCTCACAGATCCTCGGAGCGTCTCCACCGTCGGGCTGCGTCGGATTCGGCGCGGTGGTAGAAAACGCGGCACGAAGTACGGAGCGCACCTGCCGCTGATGGACTTCGGCGGCAACCCCTACCACGCGGAGTGGCTCTGCGGGTACGCCGAAGCTGCGGTCGAGGCTGGCTTCGACGCGCTGTCGGTCAATGACCACATGGTGTTCTCGGTGCCATGGCTCGACGGCCCATCCGCGTTGGCGGTGGTGGTGGCCCACTCGGGCGACGCCCTGCTGGCGACCACCGTGGCCAACGTGGTGGTTCGGGGGCCGGTGCCGCTTGCGAAGACCCTGGGCGCCATCGACCGGCTCTCGGGTGGGCGGGTCGTTGCCGGAGTCGGGCCGGGATCCTCCGAGCGCGACTACGAGGTCGTCGGCATTCCCTTCGAGGACCGGTGGAAGCGGCTCGACGAGGCGGTCGCAGCGCTGCGGGCGCTGTGGGACACCGAGGCCGAGCCGGTCGACGGGAACTACCACTCGACGACCGGAATCTCCCTCGAGCCGACACCGGCCCAGCCCGGCGGACCCCCCATCTGGATCGGCAGCTGGGGCTCCGCCGCCGGTCTCCGACGCACCGCCCGCCTCGCCGACGGTTGGCTGGCCTCGGCCTACAACACCACGCCCGCAGATTTCGCGCTCGGGTGGGCCAAGCTGCGAGATCTGCTCGCCGACGCCGGTCGTGATCCCGACGATTTCCCGAACGGGCTCGCCACCATGTGGTTCCACATCACCGACGACCCTGGCGAGGCCGAGCGGGTCTTCCGGGAGCGCCTGGTGCCCGTCGTGAACAGGCCGGAGGAGATTCTGCGCGACCGCCTCCCGGTGGGGCCCGCAAAGGTGGCTGCGGCCAAGATCCGGGCTTTCGCAGATGCCGGGGTCCAGCGCGTGTTCGTGTGGCCGGTCGCCGACGAGATCGACCAGATCCGCCGCTTCGCAGCCGAGGTGATGCCTCTGGTCGACAGCTGAAACCTGGGCCGCAAGCTCGCTTCAGCTGCCGGCGGCCCGTTCGTAGATGTCGGGGGCCAGCACCCCCTGGAGGGCGCCTGCGGCGATCACCTCCACGTCGTCGATCGCCACGGTGGCGTCGGCCAGGCTCAGGGTCACGCCCGCGTCACCCCCGTCGAGGGAGCCGGCGGTGCGCAGGTTGACCCGACCCGCAGCCAGTGGGCCCCGCCCGGCGGCCAGACGGAGGGGGTCGAACACACCGAGCTCGGTGGCATGGCGGGTGAGGTTCATGCCCCAACCGAGCTCGACGACCGTGTACGCGTGCTCATCACCCAACGATTCCAGCTGGGTGCGGCAGATGTCGGCGTCCGTGCTGTCGCCGATCACGTCGGTGATCCGCCCCTTCTCCACTTCTATCCGCACCGGGGAGCGAATCAGGTGCTGTGCCTCCTGGATCAGGTCGCCCGGCATCGCGAGCACGCAGCCGCTGATGGTGTCGGCGTCGGGGCGGACCCACACGATGCCGCTCGGCCAGCGGGCCAGGTCACCGACGGCCTCGACCACCCCGGCGGAGCTCCGGATCGGGGCATCTCTCAGGCCGGCCCGCAACATCGTGCCCGCAGCCGAGGAGACCACCATCGTGGTCCCGCCACCCAGCAGCTCCTCGGCACGGGCCAGTCGCTTGGCGAGGCCCGGGTGGGCGACCAGGTGGTCGAGCTCGTGCAGGTGGTCGATGCCGACCTCCAGCACCCGGGTTTGCTCGAGCACCTCGCCGGCGGCCTCGGAGTTGGCGACCAGGGACCCGTGGACGTCGATCACCAGGTCGGCGGCGGTCAGCGCCAAGGCCACGGCCTCGATGTCGACCGGGTCGCCGCCGTCGAGCAGAGCACCGGAGCGCACGATGAGCTCGATGACCTCGGCGCCATGCCGTTCGAGCCCGAGCGAAAAGACCTGCCGCAGCGCAGCGTCGTTCGTGTCGGTGGCCAGGACCACTGCGGTCTCGCCGGGCGTCACCGCGCACAGCTCGAGCTGTCGCCCGATGGTGTCGATCCAACGCCAGGTGTTGATGGCTGCTCCTCGGTCGGTTGCACGGGGCCCGGTGAACGGCTCCACGCTAGTGGCCCGGCCCCGCAGCATCGTTGCTGGGCTCCCGGCGGTGGCTGGGCCGGAGCCGGCGTCGACGAGGTCCATCCAAGTGTCGGTCCTGGTCGAGAGGTAGTTTCATGGTCGACGTGGACCTGAAGCTTTGTGGTCGGGTGGGGTGTGGTGAGCCCGCAGTGAGCGTGTTGCTGATCGCGCCCCTCGAAGCCTCGGCCTGGCTGGTCACACCCAAGCATCCCTCCGCTCTGGAGGGGGTGCCGTTGTGCGAGGGCCACGCCGACCGGATCTCGGTGCCCTTCGGCTGGAACCTGACCGACGAGCGGCCGCCCCCACGCCGGCGCAAGCGCGCCGCAACCAAGCGGGCCAAGAAGACCACCGCCCGCTCGGCCCCGGCTCCCGAACCCACCCCGGAACCGTCGCCAACCACCGCCGACGTGGCCGATGCTCCTGTCGCCGAGCCCGCACCGCAGCCGCAGGCCGCGATCGAGCCCCGAGACCAGCCCGAGGTCTCGGCGGAGCCGAGTCCGTCGGAGGTGCCTGTGGACGCCGACCGGGTGGCGGCCGAAGTCGCCGAGGACGAGCCCCGCCTGAGCGTGGTGCCCGGCGACGACGACCCGGACAAGACCTTCGACTTCTCCGACGAAGGCCAGGGGGCGCTGTGGAACGAGCCTGCGCCACCCGAGACCGAGCCCGACGACAGCACCCCGCTGCTGAAGCGGGCGTTCCGGGTGGTCCGCGACGATCAGGCCTGATGCGCGCATCCTCGGCGCCCAGGGCCCCCGGTAGCGTGGCCTCATGAGCCAGAGCGAAGGAGCCGTCACCACCGAGCGCCGGGACCACATCTTGTTGATGGGTCTGGATCGGCCGGCCAAGTACAACGGGTACACGCCGACCATGGCGGCCCAGCTCGTGGACGCATACACCCTCCTCGACGAGGACCCTGATCTCTGGGTCGGCGTGCTCTTCGGTCACGGCGACCACTTCACCGCGGGCCTCGACCTGCCCACGTGGACCGAGGCGATCCGGGAGGAGGACGGCGAGCGCCGCAGCGCCACCGGCGGGAAGGTCGACCCCCTCGCCCTGGGTCGAGCCTGCCGCAAACCGGTGATCACCGCGGTGCACGGCATCACCTACACCCTCGGCATCGAGCTGGCTATCGCTGGCGACATCGTGGTCGCTGCCGACGACACCCGGTTCTCCCAGCTGGAGCCGGCGCGCGGGATCCACGCCACCGGCGGAGCCACGTTCCGGTTCGTGCAGCGCGGTGGGTGGGGCAACGCCATGTACCACCTGCTCACCAGCGACGAGTTCACTGCGGAGGAGGCCCACAGGATCGGGCTGGTGCAGGAGGTCGTACCGGCCGGCGAGGAGTACGATCGGGCCCTCGCGTTGGCCCGGCTCGTGTGCGAGGGCGCCCCCCTCGGGGTACAGGCCACCAAGGCGTCGTCGCTGCGGTATCTGATGGAGGGCCACGAGGCGGCCCGGGCCGCGTTCGGGCCGACCCAGGCCGAGTTGGCCGCCACCGACG
>JBFINV010000247.1:0-3867 GCA_041611015.1 Acidimicrobiales bacterium
ATCACCGAGATGAGCTCGGCTGCGTGCCGGCCGACGATCGAGCCACCGAGGATGACGCCGGTCGCCGGATCGGAGATGATCTTGACGAACCCGCGGGTGTCGTTGTTGATCATCGCCTTGGCCGTCGCCGAGAACGGCACCTTGGTCACCCGGATCTTGCGGCCCGAGCTGAACGCCTCGGCCTCGGCGAGCCCGACGTCGGCGATCTCCGGCTCCGTGAAGATGGCCGAGGCCGCCTTGTCGTAGTCGATGTGCCGATGGGGCCGGGTGCTGTGCATCCCCAGCGCGTGCTCGGCGATCTTGCGGCCCTGCATGGCCCCCACCGACGACAGCGGCAGCTTGCCGGACAGGTCTCCGGCGGCGTAGATGTGCGGGACCGACGAGCGCAGGTTGTGGTCGACGGTCACGTACCCTTCCTCGCAGGCGACGCCGGCCGAGTCGAGCCCCAACACGTCGGAGTTGGGGACCGACCCGATGGCGAGCAGGGCATGGCTGCCGTGGGCCACCCGACCGTCGTTGCAGCGAACGTGCACCCCATCGTCGTCCAAGTCGATGCCGGTGGCCCGGGCCCCCTTGAACAGGTGCACCCCCCGGGCCAGGAAGTCGGTCTCCAGCGCCGCGGCCACCTCGGGGTCCTTGGTCGGCAGCACCTGCTGGCGGCTCACCAACAGGGTGACCTCGGCCCCGAAGGACGAGAACATGTGGACGAACTCCACGCCGGTGACACCGGAGCCGATGACCACCAGGTGGCTGGGCATCTCCGGGGGCGGGTAGGCGTCGCGGGTGGTCAGGATGCGCTGGCCGTCGGGCACGCACCACTCCGGGATCCGGGGGCGGCTGCCACTGGCGAGCACGATGACGTCGGCCTCGAACACCTCGAGTCCCTCGGCGGTGTCGGCAACGACGTGGTTGGGGCCCTTGAGGGAGCCGGTCCCCTTGACCAGGTTGACCTTCTGGCTGCGCAGCAGGCTCTCCATCTGGATCTGGAGCCGGCTTTCGATGCGTTCCACGCGCTCCTTGAGGTTCTGGACGTCGATGTGGGCCTCGGTGTCGGCGAGGCCCATCCCCTCGACCCGCCGGACGAAGGACATGGCGCCGCCGGTGGCGATCATGGCCTTCGACGGGATGCAGTCGAGCAGATGGGCAGCGCCGCCGATCAGGTCGCGCTCGATCATGGTGACCTCGGCGCCCAAGCGGGCCGCGTTGGTGGCGCAGCTGTTGCCCGCGGGGCCCCCGCCGATGATGACCATGCGCCTGCTCATGGCCGGCCAGGGTAGTGGGTCGTGCCCACCCAGCCGGCCTCCCGGCGCTAGATCACCGGCGGTCGACCCAGCCGGGTGAGGGTCCACACCGTGCGCCAGCGCATGGGGCGGCGATCCACCGTCGCCCGGAGGCCCTCGAGGGTTCCCCGCCAGAGCTCGCGGAGCTGTCGGGTTCGAACCAGGGTCAGGGCGAACCAGTCGGCCACGTAGACCGGCGCCAGGACCCGGGGCAGCCGCCGGCGGGCCAGCAACACCCGGTTGCGAGCGGTCAGGCGCACGGCCGCCCGATGGCGGGTGACCTCGGTCGGGGGATGGTGGATCACGGCTGCGCTGTCGTAGGCGACCCGCCAGCCCCCGTCGATCAGCCGCC
Source organism: Acidimicrobiales bacterium (assembly GCA_041611015.1). GTDB lineage: Bacteria > Actinomycetota > Acidimicrobiia > Acidimicrobiales > UBA8592 > JBFINV01. The sequence goes on from JBFINV010000247.1 coordinate 1,633, forward strand.
ACGCCAGATCGGTCTCCTCCAGCGCGTAGAAGAACTCGTCCGGGAGACCGCCCACGCCGTGGAAGGCCCGGGCCCGGATCGCGCACGCCCCACCCGGGAAGCTGGTCACGTCACCGGAGCGGTCGGGGTCGCCGCGACCGAGCCGGGGGACGTGACGACCAAGGGTGCCGCCTCCGTCGGGATCGACGATCCGGAAGCCCAGGGCCCCGAGATCGGGCTCGACGGCGAAGCGCTCGAGGAGTCGACCGACGAGCTCGGGGTCAGCGACGCTGGCGTCGTCGTCGAGGAACACCAGTAGGTCGCCGGCGGCCTGGCGGGCTCCCCGGTTCCGGCCAGCAGGGACGCCGACGTTCTCGACCAGGTCCACCCGGCGCACACCCGGCGGGAGGACGGCGCTCGGGGCGCCGTTGACCACCACGATCACCTCCTGGCCCACCCCCTCGGGACGAGGGATCGAGGCGATCGCCGCGGCCAGTTCGGACGGGCGGTCGCCCATGGTGAGGAGCACCCAGCTCACTCGGACAGCACCGGCTGGAGGGGCGGGGCTCACGTCGCGAGCCTACGATCAGGCGCTATGTAGCATTCACTACAAACAATCGTCAGTGACCACCATGCTCGCTTTGCACGGGCCTACACTCTTGCGCTACGTGTTTCCTTCCCACCGGTGACGCCCGAGAGGCCCCATGGCCGACACCCGCCTCCATCGCCCCTCCCTCCAACCACAGATCCTGACCCGAGAGCCGGTCCCGACGGGACCGGTCCGGCGTGCCCTGCCCTTCGGCATGCGCTGGCTCCACGTCGCCGATCTGGTGGTGATCCAGGCCATCCTGATCGGCTCGGTTCTGGTCCGGATCCTCTGGGACGACGGGTTCCGCACCGCATCGGTGGGCGAGTACGCGGCGGGTTTCGCCGTGGCCGGCGCCATCCACATGCTGGTGTACTACTTCGGCGGGCTGTACGAGCCGTTCCAGCGCCTCGGGGCCAAGCTCTGGTTGCCCCGGACCGCGGCGTTGACGCTCGTGGCAGTGCTCCTCGACGCCGCCGCCGCGCTGCTCACCGGGCGCTACCTCATGCCACGCGGGAACCTGGTGATCCTGTTGTTCCTGGGCTCGCTGGGCATCGCCTTCAACCGCTGGCTGGCCCGCCGGTTGCGGGCTCGGCGCTTCGGCAGCGCCCGGGTGCTGCTGGTCGGCAACCCCGCCGACATCAGCCTGGCCCGGGCCCACCTGCAGAGCTCCGAACCCTCGGTGAGGATCGCCGGCCAGGTCGCCAACATCGACCACCTGGCGGAGTCCATCGACCGGGTCAACGCCACCGACGCCCTGCTGCTCAGCGGCGGCACCCTGGGCGACATCTACCCGCACCCCCTCGAGGAGCTCGAAGAACGCCGGATCGGCGTCTTCCACCGAATCAGCCCCGCCGACACCCTCCTCGGTCTCCAGCAGAGCCGCCAGATCGCCGGGATGCCCTTCGTGACCCTTCGGGCCCACGCCCTGCCCACCCACCGAGCCCGGTTCAAGCGGGTCACCGAGCTGTGCTACCTGCTGGTGGCCCTCCCGATCCTGCTGCCGCTGGCCGCGGCGGTGTCCATCTACGTGCGCATCCGGGTGGGGCCGGGCATCATCCACCGCCAGCAGCGGGTGGGGCGCTTCGGGAAGCCCTTCACCATGTTCAAGTTCCGGACCATGGGCCACGACGCCGAGAACGGCAGCGGCGCGGTCAAGGCGTCGAGCGACGACCCCAGGGTCATCCAGGGAATGGGCTGGGTGCGGCGCACCCGCCTCGACGAGCTCCCCCAGCTGTGGAACGTGGTCCGCGGGGAGATGTCGCTCGTGGGACCCCGCCCCGAACGGCCCGAGTTCGCCGAGCAGTACGAGCTGATCATCCCCGGCTACGGGCGCCGCCACGACATCCCCCCGGGCCTCACGGGTCTGGCGCAGGTGCACGGCCACTACCACACCGACCCCGGCTTCAAGCTCGGTCACGACCTCCAGTACCTGGTGAACTGGTCACCGATCCTGGACCTGGAGATCATGATCAGGACGGTCTGGACGGTCTGCACCGGCCGCCTCTGATCCGGCCCCTCCCCATCACCGATGGCGAGCCCACTCCCCTCGGTCACCGCGATCATGCCCGCTCGCGACGACGAGGCCCACCTGCCCGACGCGGTGGCCTCGGTGCTGGCGCAGGACTACGCCGGGCCCCTGAAGCTCGTGATCGGCGTGGGGCCCTCCG
>JBFINV010000248.1:0-3866 GCA_041611015.1 Acidimicrobiales bacterium
GGTGCTCGGCGACCTCGGCGCCGAGCCCAGGTGAGGCTGCGCCGCCGTCTCCCACCCCGTCCGCTGCGCCTACACCGGCGCCGAGCGCCACCCCCGAGCCGAGCCCCACCCCCGCGCCGAGCCCGACTCCGGAACCGACCCCGACCCCCACGCCTGAACCGGCCGTGGTGCGGGGCCGGGTGGTCTCGGCCCTCGATGGCCGACCGGTGCCAGGGGCGGCGATCACCGCCGCCGACACGACGGTGCGCACCGACCGCCGCGGGCGCTTCGAGCTGCCCGACGTCCCGGCCGCCGCCACGGAGCTGACCGTGACCCGACCGGCATGGCAGCCCGCAACCGTGTCGATCCCCACGAGCGAGACAATGCTCACAGTCGAGCTCGAGCCGTTCGTGGTGAAGGGGCTGCGGGTGTCGTCGTACGTGGCCTCGGATCCCCAGCAGTTCGAGGAGCTGCTCCAGCTCGCCGCCGACACCGTGGTGAACACCCTGGTCTTCGACACCAAGGACGAGACCAGTCAGGTCCTCTACGAGACCGAGGTGGAGCTGGCCCACGAGATCGGTGCGGTGAACCCCATGTACGACCCCGTCGAGCTCCTGGGTCGGGCCCGCGAGCTGGGGCTGTACACGATCACCCGCATCGTGACCTTCGAGGACTCCAGCTGGGCCCGGGGCGTCCCCGAGGGCGCCCTCAACGGCAGGTGGGTCGACGCCGCCCGCCGAGCCAACTGGGAGTATCCACTGGCGCTGGCCGAGGAGGCCTGCGAGATCGGCTTCGACGAGGTCCAGTTCGACTACATCCGCGTCCCGGCCGGCCAGCTGTCGTCGCAGACCATCGCCCGGGTTCCGGCCGAGGAGGCCGAGCGGGTGGCGGCGATCGCCGGCTTCCTGGCCGAGGCCCGGGATCGGTTGCACGCCCGGGGGTGTGGGGTGTCGGCCGCCATCTTCGGCATCGTGATGTCGAGCGAGACAGACGAGCGGCTGGGCCAGACGCCCGAGTCGGTGTCCGAGGTCGTGGACGCCATCAGCCCCATGGTCTACCCGAGCCACTACAGCCCCGGCTGGCTGGGCTTCGCCGATCCCAACTCCTTCCCCGGCCCGGTGGTGGCGCACTCGCTCGACACCGGGGCGGAGCGGATGGCGCCCGGGTCGCTGCTGCGCCCGTGGCTCCAGGGCTTTTACTACAACGGCGCCCAGGTCAAGGCCCAGATCGCCGAGGCCGACAGCCGAGGAGCAGGATGGATCATATGGAATGCGAGCGGCTCCTACGGCCGATCCTGGCTGCCCTCGGAGTAGCCCTGCTGGCCGCCGGCTGTGGGGGCGGCAGCGATCCCGCACCCGTCGCGGTCCAGTCGCCGGACCCGCCCGAGGTCACGCCGACCGCCGACGCGCCCGCTGCTGGCTCGCCGAGCCCGACGCCCGTGCCGACGCGGTCTCCATCGCCGGCCCCGACCGACGTCCCGACACCGACCGTCACCCCCACCCCGACCCCGACACCGCTCCCGCCCCTGCAGGGCATCGACGTCGAGCTGGTCGCCCGGGGGTTCGACCAGCCGATCCTGGTCACCTCTGCGCCGGGTACCGACGCCCTGTTCGTCGTCGAGCGGGAGGCCATCGTGGAGGTGGTCGAGGGCGGGGCGGTCTCCGAGACCCCGTTCGTCGACCTGCGTGGCGAGCTGCTGTCACGCAGCATCGAGCAGGGGCTGCTGGGGCTGGCCTTCCATCCCGACTACGACACCAACGGCCGGTTCTTCGCCTACTTCACGACCCCGTCGGGCGACAGCAGGCTCGCCGAGCTCGCCGCCACCGAGCCCGCCGTCGCCGACCCCGCGAGCATCCGGACCCTGGTCGACATCGCTCAGCCGGGCGAGCGCCACAACGCGGGCATGGTCACCTTCGGTCCGGACGGGTTGCTCTACCTCGCGCTCGGCGACGGCGGCAGCGGTGGCGAGCCGGCCCAGGACACCTCCAACCTGCTGGGATCGATCCTTCGGCTCGACGTCGATCGCGGGGATCCGTACGCGATCCCCGATGGCAACCCGTTCGGGGACGAGATCTGGGTGTACGGGCTCCGCAACCCCTGGCGGTTCTCGATCGACGCGCCGAGCCGGCTGGTCTACATCGGCGATGTGGGCCAGGACACATTCGAGGAGATCAACGTGGTGTCCCTCGACGGCGCCGGCACCAACTTCGGTTGGCTGGAGATGGAGGGCGATCGCTGCTTCCGGCTGGGCTGTCGCACCGACGGGCTCACCACGCCGGTCCTGCAGTACACCCACGCCGACGGCTGCTCCGTCACCGGCGGCCACGTGTACCGGGGCCAGGCGATACCGGAGCTGGCCGGCCACTACTTCTACGCCGACTGGTGCAGCGGGTTGGTGCGCAGCTTCCGCCTCGACGGCGACACCGTCGTCGACGAGCAGGACTGGACCAGTGAGCTGTCCGAGCTAGGCCAGGTGACCAGCTTCGGTGTGGACGGCCAGGGCGAGCTGTACGCGGTCAACTGGGACGGCGAGCTGTACCGCATCATCGCGGTCCGCTGAGGGGTCAGACCCCCCGAGTGCAGGTCGAGGGTTCGACGCCGGACTCGGCGTCGGGGCACCTGGACGGGCGGCACCCTCGTCCACGCTCAGCCGGGGTGGAGCACGCAGTAGGCGACCGGTGGGTCACCGCTGCTCGCCGCCGCCTCTTCCGCCCGGGCCTCGGCTCGGCCGAGGGCTCCGGCGATCGAGGCTGCTGCCAGGGCCACCAGGACCACGGCTGCGGCTGCGGGGGCCACCCGGACCGGGCCGGTGGCGGGTGGGGCGTCGGGGACGGGCCCATCGGTGATCATCAGGTGCAGCAGCATGGCCATGACGCCGAGGGCCACCGCGATCCACCACGACGAGTCGTAGGACCCGGTGGCGTCGGCCAGCTCGCCGCCCATCCAGGCCCCGGCGAAGGCGCCCACCTGGTGTGAGAGGAAGACGATGCCGAACAGCGTTCCGGCGTGGGCGGTGCCGAACTGGGTGGTGACCATGGCGGAGGTGAGCGGCACGGTGGAGAGCCAGAGCACGCCCATCGCCGCGCCGAACACGATCGTGAGCCCGCCGCTCGCTGGCACCAGCATGAAGGTGGTGATGACCAGGGCTCGGAGGCCGTAGATGCCCGCCAGCAGGCGGGTGTTCGAATAGCGGACCCCGAGCCAGCCCGCGGCCAGCGAGCCGAACACGTTGAACAGCCCGACCAGCGCCAACGCGGTGGACGCGGCCGTGCCCGCCTGGCCCAGGTCCTCGGAGTACGAGGGCAGGTGGGTGGCGATGAACGTCACGTGGAAGCCGCACACGAAGAACGCCCCGTTGAGCAGCAGGTAGGGGCGGGCGCGCGCGGCTCGACGCAGCTCTGTCCGGAGCGGTCGGGCCGCGGGGTCGCTGGTGACGTCGGCGGTGACGAAGTCGGCCGCCCGCCCCCGCACCGCAGGGGCGAACACCGCAGCCGAGACGGCGATGACGGCCAGGACCACGGCGGTGGACTCCCAGGAGCTGGCGTCGATGCGGGCCCGGACGATCGGGATCAGGACGAACTGGCCGAGCGAGCCGACTGCGCTGACGATCCCCAGGGCCATCGGTCGCCGGGTCGGGGGCACCATCCGTCCCACGGCCGAGAGCACCACCGCGAAGCTCGCGGCGCCGACCGACAGCCCGGTCAGGAAGCCGGCCGACAGGATCAGCATCCCGGTCCCCGACGCCGTCGACATCAGGACCAGGGCGACGGCGTAGAGCACGCTGCCGGCCGCCAGGGTCCGGGCCGCACCGAACCGGTCCGACACCGCACCGGCCACGGGTTGGCTGAGGCCCCAGACGATCTGCTGGATGGCGATGGCCAGCGCGA
>JBFINV010000249.1:0-3863 GCA_041611015.1 Acidimicrobiales bacterium
ATCTGGACCTACGCCCATCCCGGCGCGGTCGAGCTGGCGGCCCGCCTGGCGTCCTACGCGCCCGGCGATCTCAACCGGGTGTTCTTCACCACCGGCGGGTCAGAGGCGGTGGAGTCCGCCTGGAAGCTGGCGCGGCAGTATTTCCGGGAGATCGGCCAGCCCCAGCGCCACAAGGTCATCAGCCGTTACCTCAGCTACCACGGCACCTCCCTCGGGGCCCTGTCCATCACCGGGCTGGCCGCCATCCGGACCCCCTTCGAACCCCTGGTGCCCGGGGCCCTCACGGTGGCCAACACCAATCGCTACCGCTGCTACATCTGCCAGCACCTCGACGCCTGCACCCTGGGCTGCGCCGACGACATCGAGCAGATGATCCTGCGCGAGGGCGCCGAGTCGATCGCCGCGGTCTTCATCGAGCCGGTGCAGAACGCCGGAGGATGCATCGTCCCCCCGCCGGGCTACCTGGCCCGGGTCCGGGAGATCTGCGACAAGTACGGCGTGCTCCTCGTCTCCGACGAGGTGATCTGCGCCTTCGGCCGCCTGGGCCACATGTTCGGCTGCCAGCGCTACGACTACCAGCCGGACATCATCACCTGCGCCAAGGGGCTGACGTCGGGCTACTCGCCGCTCGGGGCCATGATCGCGTCGGACCGCCTGGCCGAACCCTTCGTGACCAGCGACCACTCGTTCCTCCACGGCTTCACCTTCGCCGGCCATCCGGTGAGCTGCGCGGTGGCGCTCGCCAACCTCGACATCTTCGAGCGCGAGGATCTGCTGGGTCACGTGCAGGCCAACGAGCCCGCCTTCCGGGCCGCCCTCGACGACCTGGCCGATCTCCCGATCGTCGGCGAGATCCGTGGGGCCGGCTACTTCTACGGCATCGAGCTGGTCAAGGACCGCGACAGCCGGGAGACCTTCACCGACGAGGAGTCCGAGGACCTGTTGCGCGGCTTCCTCTCCAACCGCCTGCTCGACCTGGGGCTGATCTGTCGTGCGGACGACCGCGGCGAGCCGGTGATCCAGCTCTCGCCCCCGCTGATCGCGGGCCCGACCGAGTTCGACCTCATCGGCCAGACCCTGCGCACCGCCCTGACCGAGGCCATGGCGAGAATGCGATGACCACCCTGGAGCCGAGCCGGGCGGGGGCGCGATGACCACCCTCGAGCTGGACGAGACCGACAAGGCCATCATCCGCGAGCTGCAGGTCGACGGCCGGCTCCCCTACGCCAAGCTGGCCCCCCGCGTGGGCTTGAGCGAGGCCGCCACCCGCCAGCGGGTCAACAAGCTCATCGAGCGGGGCGCCATGCAGATCGTGGCCGTGACCGACCCCGTGACCCTCGGCCTCGACCACCAGGCGATGCTCGGCATCAACGTCGACGACGACGTCCGCCAGGTCACTGCGGCCCTGGCCGAGATCGACGAGGTCGAGTACCTGCTCATCACCGCCGGCCGCTACGACGTGATCGCCGAGGTCACCAGCGCCGACGCCGACGCCTTCCTCACCCTGGTCAACGACCGAATCCGGACCATCCGCGGCATCCGCAACCTGGAGATCCTCAGCTACCTGAAGCTGGCCAAGCAGACCTACAACTGGGGCACCGGATGACCCGGAGGCCACCCATCCGGGTCCTGGACCTCGCCGGCTCCCCCGAGGCAGTGGGTCACGGCCACGGAGCCGCCTTCGCCGACGAGATCCGGGCCTACACCGCCGAGCGGGTCGAGCTCGTCGCCTCGGGCCTGTGGAGCGGTGGCCCCCTGCATCGGGCCGACGTCGTGGACATCGCCGCCTCCTGCCTGTCCGCCCACGCCCGCCACGACGAAACGCTGCACGCCGAGATGTTGGCGATGGCCGACGCGGCGGGCATCAGCGCCGCCGAGGCGGTGGTGGTGGGCGGCTTCACCGACTTCGTGGACACGGTCCGCGCCGAGGTCGGTGGCCGCCATCCGGTCACCGTCATGGAGGACGACTGCACCGCCTTCATCGTGCCCGACGCCCGCGCCGGCGGCGCCGGGATGCTCGGCCAGACCTGGGACATGCACGACACCGCCACCGAGCACGTCGTCCTGCTGCGGATACGGCCCGAGAGCGACCCGGCGGCCCTGGTGTTCACCACCACCGGCTGTCTCGGCCAGCTGGGCATGAGCGAGACCGGGGTCTGCGTGGGGATCAACAACCTGACGGCCCTCGACGGCCAGCCCGGCGTCACCTGGCCGACCGTGGTCCGGGACGGTCTGCGGCGCGACGACGCCGACGGCGCCAGGGACGTGGTGCTCGGCGCTGATCTGGCCGGGGCCCACAACTACCTGGTGTTCGACGCGACCGGTCGGGGCTACGACATCGAGGCCATGCCGTCGGCCCGGCCGGTGTTCGAGCTGGGCGACGACGCCCTGGTCCACACCAACCACACCACGACGCCCCCGACCGACGTTCTCGAGGCCCCTCGAGACGAGCAGCTGCAGCGGAGCTCCCGGCGGCGGATGGAGGTGGCCCGGGACCACCTCGATCGCGACGGGCTGACCCCGGAGGACCTCATGGGGCTCACCCGGGAACCCGAGGCCGTCTGCCAGGTGGCGTCGCCCCCCTACCACGTCGAGTCCTCCGGCGCCGCGGTCATGCGCCCCCGCACCGGTGACTTCTGGGCCTGCTGGGGACTGCCCACCCACAACGACTTCCAGCACGTGGGGTTCGGGAGCTGATCGGGACGATGAGCGCCGCCGACATCCGCTTCGAGACGATGATCCCCGAGCACACCGAGGGCCTGATGGAGGTGGAGCACGCCTCGTTCCCCGGGCTGACCGACCTCGATCTGCTCCAACCCGAGAACGTGCGCCGGCTCTGCGAGGTCTTCCCCGAGGGGTGCTTCGTCGCCCTGCACGGGGACCGGCCGGTGGGAATGGGGCTCGGGATCCTGCTGGACTTCGACTTCGACAATCCCGACCACACCCTGGCCGGCATCGCCGGCGAGCACCAGTGCGCCAACCACGACCCCGACGGCGACTGGTACTACGGCATCAACATCAGCGTGCACCCCGACTACCGGGGCCATGGCATCGGCAGCCGGCTCTACGAGCTCCGCAAGGACGTGTGCCGGCGCCTGAACCGCCGGGGCATCGTGGCCGGGGGCGTCATCCCGGGATACGCGGACCACATCCGCAACATGAGCGCCGACGAGTACATCCGCCGGGTGGCGGCCGGCGAGCTCTACGACCCCACGCTCACCTTCCAGATCGAGAACGGGTTCCGCGCCGAGGCCGCCCTCGCGAACTACATGGAGGACGAAGCCGTCGGCAACTGGGCCGTGCTCATCGTGTGGGACAACCCCGATCACGTGCCCGGGGGAGAGGGAGGCCCGCGGTGACCGCCTCGACGCCGGCGGTGCAGACCACCGGGATCACCAAACGCTTCGACGACGTGGTCGCCGTGGACTCCCTCGATCTCGCGATCGCCGACGGCGAGTTCTTCGCGCTGCTCGGCCCGTCGGGCTGCGGCAAGACGACGACGCTGCGCATGGTGGCCGGGCTCGAGCTCCCCACCGAGGGCAGCCTCCAGATCTTCGGCGACGAGGTCGGGACCCTGCCTCCCAACAAGCGGCCGGTGAACACCGTCTTCCAGAGCTACGCCCTGTTCCCCCACATGACCGTCCAGCAGAACGTGGCGTTCGGCCTCCGGATGCGGCGCATGGACAAGGCCGAGATCGGCCAGCGGGTGCACGACGCCATCGCGCTGGTGAAGCTCGCGGGCATGGAGGAGCGCCGGCCGTCGCAGCTGTCGGGCGGCCAGCAGCAGCGGGTGGCGCTGGCCCGAGCCCTCGTCAACAGCCCCAAGGTCCTGCTGCTCGACGAGCCCCTCGGAGCCCTCGACC
>JBFINV010000250.1:0-3850 GCA_041611015.1 Acidimicrobiales bacterium
GCGCCTGCGGTTCTGCCAGCAGCGTCGGGGTCGCAGCCGAATCCACTGGCATCGGGCGGGCCCTCCGGGGAGTGTGCACTGGGGGCGGGTCGAGGGTGGACCGCGCCGTGGCCCGGGCGGGCTCGAGGCGGACGTCGAGCTCGAGATCCAGGCCGGCACCGGCCCCGGGCGTCGGCGCCTCGGGCACGATCAGCTCGGCGTCGCGCCACCAACCCGGGTCGCCATCGGCCGGCTCCTCATCGGGGTCGAGGGCTGGCGCAACGGCCCGCTCTGCCCGGTCGACCCGGTCCACCATCTGGCGCAGGACCTCCTCGAAGCCGCGCGGCTCGACCGCGGGCCGGGCCGAGGCGGTCACCTCGAAGCGCTGCCGACGCTTCAGGCCCAGTAGGCCACGGCGGTGCAGCCGCTGAGCGTCGATGATCTCCAGGTCCTCGCCGAGCTCGTCAACGGCGGCGGCGAGCGCCTCCTCGAGCGTGGGACCGTCAAACTGCTTGCTGGCGCTGGTCGACACGGATCACTCCAGTCGGTTCGAGGCTCAGCTGGGGGCTGAGCTCATGGAAGGACAACACGGGCAGGCTCGGCCAGGTGCTGGCGAGCAGGCGCCGCAGGACGGGCCGGAGCCGGTCACTGCACAACAGCACCGGGGTGTGGCCCTGGTTCTCCGCCGCGGCGATCACCGCGGTCATCTCGTCGAGCACGGCCTCGGTGGTGGCCGGCTCGATCGCCAGGAAGGCGCCGGCCTCACCCTGGCGCAGGCTCTCGAGCAGGTGGTGCTCGAGGCGGGGGTCGAGGGTGATCACCGGCAGCTTGCCGTCGCGGCTGAACTGCGAGCAGATGGCCGGGCCGAGCGCGGCCCGGGCGGCCTCGACCAGGCTGTCGCGATCCCGGGCGCCGGTCGGCACCGCGGTCACCGCTTCGAGGATCCGGACCAGGTCCCGGATCGGGACCCGCTCGGCCAGCAACGAGGACAGCACCTGGTGCAGCTCGGCGAGGCTCAGGCGCTCGCCGTCGACCTCGTTCGCCACCGACGGGGCGGTCCCCCGGAGCCCCTCGACCAGCTCCTGCACGTCCTGGCGGGAGAGCAGGTCGGCAGCCCGGGCCCTGATGACCTCCGACAGGTGCGTGAGGATCACCGAGGCTCGGTCGATGACGCTGTGGCCCCTGGCTTCGAGCTGGGGGCCCAGGTGCTCGGGGACCCAGCTCGCGGGGAGCCCGAAGACGGGCTCGAGGGTGGGCTCGCCCGGAATCACGTCGTCGGGATGGGCCGCGAGGACGAGCACGTTGCCGGCGGGGGCCACCCCCCGGGCCGCCTCGACCCCGTGGACCCGGATCGCATAGTCGGCTGGTGGGAGCTGCAGGCTCTCCCGGGTCCGAACCAGGGGCACGACCAGACCCAGCTCCATGGCGATGTGCCGACGGAGGGACTTGACCCGCTCGAGCAACAGGTCGCTGCGCCCGGGGGCCACCAGGTCCATGAGCCCGGGGGCGAGCTCCAGCTCCAGGGCCTCCACCCGCAGCTCGGACACCAGATCCAGGGGATCGTCGGCTGCTGGGCTGGGGCTGACCGGGCGGTCGACGGGCTTCGGTGCCGGGCGAGGATCTCGCCCGCGGGCGGCGCCCGCTCCGAGCAACAGGGCCAGCGACAGGAACGGGATCTTGGGCAGGCCCGGCGCCAGCCCCACCAGGCCGACCGCGGCTGCGGCGACACCGAGGGTGCGGCGGTCCTGGAGCAGCTGGCCCCACAGGTCGGTGCCGAACCCGCCGTGCTCGTCCGAGATCGACCGGGTGACGATCACGCCGGAGGCCACCGAGACCAGCAGCGCCGGGATCTGAGAGACCAGCCCGTCGCCCACGGTCATGAGCGCGTAGCGATCCACCGCGGCCTGCAGCGACATCCCCTGCTGGAGGACACCGATGGCCATGCCGCCGAGCAGGTTGATGAGCACGATCACCACCGCCGCGATGGCATCGCCCTTGACGAACTTGGAGGCGCCGTCCATGGACCCGTAGAAGTCGGCCTCTCGGGAGACAGCCAGGCGGCGGGTGCGAGCCTGCTCCTCGTCGATGAGACCCGAGTTGAGGTCGGCATCGATGGCCATCTGCTTGCCGGGCATGGCGTCGAGCATGAACCGGGCCGACACCTCGGCCACCCGACCGGCGCCGGTGGTGACCACCGCGAACTGGATCACGATCAGGATGAGGAAGATCACGAGGCCCACGACCACGCTGCCGGCCACCACGAAGCCGCCGAAGGCGTCGATCACCTGGCTGCGCTGGTCCCCGGACAGGATCAGCCGGGTGGTGGACACGTTGAGCGAGAGCCGGAGCAGGGTGGTGACCAGCAACAGCGTGGGGAACACGCTGAAGTGCAGGGGCTCGGCCACCATCAGCGAGGTGAGCAGGACGGTGATCGCGATGGCGATGTTGAACGCCAGCAAGAAGTCGATCAGCGCCGGCGGGAGCGGCACCACCATCACGACGACGATGGAGACGATCAGGAACGGGATGCCCACCGCCGCCAGGCGGGTCCGGGCCTCCCCGACGGGGTTGGCGCCGGTGCTCATCGGGCCCCTCCTCCGCCCCCGCGGCCGCTCAAGCCATCGCTCGCCGAAGCTCCTCGGCGAAGGATCGACGGGGCCGGAGGCGCGACCATCCACCGGCCGCGCCCGCGGGCAGGGTGCCGGGTACCAGGAACCGGTGTCTCGGACCCGAGCGGAGGGCCAGCCGGTACGCCGCCGTCAACGCCTCGAACCGCTCTCGGTCGCCGCCGGCATCGGGATGGGTGTGCTTCGCCAGGGCCCGGTAGGCCGCCTTGACCTCGTGCGGGCCGGCCCCGGGGGCGAGTCCGAGCGCCGCACGAGCGCTCGTTCCGTCCATGGTTGCGCTCGATCGTGATCGTTGCCGGAGCAGTCCGTTGCTCCGCAGTCGATCTCCGATCGGCGCCGGCCGGGATTCCGTTAGCGGTCACGCGCTCACCCCGGCCATGAGCTCGACGACCCGCTCCACCACCCGCCCGCTGTGGACGGGCATGAAGATCAGGGTGCTTCCCACCAGGGCCACGGCGATGCCCAGCTTGAGGGGCAGGCCGATCATGAAGATGTTGGCCTGGGGCACGAAGCGAGCCGCCAGCGCCAGCGCCACCTCGGCGAGCAGCAAGGCGCCGAGCACCGGCGCCGAGATCTCGACGGCCGCCAACATGAGGTCCGACAGCGACGCAGCGGCCAGCGCCACCGAATCCGAGCCCAGCAGCGGCAGCTCGGTGGCGGGAACGGAGCGGAAGGTTCGAGCGAAGCCGCCGACCACGACCAGGTGGGCGTTCGTCGCGAAGAACAGGGCCACGAAGGCCAGACCGAACAAGCGGGCCATCACCGCGCTCTGGGTGCCGCTGGCCGGGTCCAGCAGCGCACCCGCGGAGAAGCCGGACGTGAGGTCGATGATCGCCCCGGCGCTCTGGAAGATCGCCAGCGCCAGGCCCGTCATCCAGCCCAGCGCCAACCCCAGGGCCAGCTGTCCCACCAGCACGGCCAGGAACGCGGCCAGACCGGCGGGTGGCGGCGGCCCGGACGCCGCGATCGGGGTGGTGGCGAAGGCCAGTGCGATGGCGAAGGCGAGCCGGCCGACACCCGCGATGCCGTTGGCTGAGAACAGCGGCGTTGCTGCCACCCAGGCCGAGGTCCGGGCCAGGGCGAGCACGAACACGCTCACCTGGGCGGCGTCGAGCTCCACGTGCGGTCCTCGGGTTCCTCACAGGCGGATCAGCTCGGGCGCCATTGCGAGCAGCTCCTGGAAGTGCTCGGTGAGGCGGGCCATCATCCAGTTGCCGCCGAAGAGCAGCACCAAGCCCACCCCC
>JBFINV010000251.1:0-3825 GCA_041611015.1 Acidimicrobiales bacterium
CCCGCAATCGCAGCTTCGTCGCTTCGCTCCTCGGGCTGCTCTGCGGCTGCGCCGGAGGCCCCCTTGCCGCCCACCACCCGTTGCCAGCCGCGGCGCTGCAGGCGCCGAGGCCCCACCCCCGACGCCGTCCGGTCCGGAGGGAGCGGGCCGCGAGCGGGCCCGTCAGACCTCGGGGTGGCCGATCAGCTCGACGACCACGTCGGCCTCGGGGTGGGGCGAGGCCACGGTCACCACCACGGTGTCGGCGGTCTCCTCGACGGTGATGTCGAGGAATGCACAACATGCGGCTTCCCGCTCGGCCAGGTCGCGGACCCGGGCCGCGTCGGCCTTGGCCAGGGTCACCCGCAACGTGGAGGGGCTGCGTTCCACGTGGTGGGCGTCGGCAACCAGAGCCTCCCACTCACCCAGCTGGTCCCGGGCTTCTTCGGAGGAGAGGCTGCAGCCGATCTCGGGCTCGTCGTCACCAGCCACGACCACACCCTACGACGACACCCTGTCGAGTGCTTGGTGCACGTCGGGCGGGGCCCCTAGCCTGCATCCTCGTGGAGGTCGCCGTCTCGCCTGCCCGTACCCGCACCCGCCGGGCCCGCGCCTTCATCGCCCTCACGAAGCCCCGCATCATCGAGCTGCTGCTCGTGACCACGGTGCCCACGATGATCGTGGCCGAGCGGGGTCTACCGTCGGTGTGGCTGGTGGTGGCAACCGTCACCGGAGGAGCCCTCGCCGCCGGGGGCGCGAACGCCATCAACATGTACGTCGACCGGGACATCGACCGACTCATGGAGCGCACCCGGGGCCGGCCCCTGGTCACCGGCGAGGTCGCACCCACCGAGGCCCTGGTCTTCGCGATCGCGATCGAGGTCGCCGCATTCGCGCTGCTGTGGAGCACGGTCAACCTGCTGAGCGCGGTGCTGGCCATGGCCGCCTGCCTCTTCTACGTCTTCGTCTACACCCTGTGGCTCAAGCGCACCTCCTCCCGCAACATCGTGATCGGCGGGGCCGCGGGGGCGGTACCGGTGCTGATCGGGTGGTCCTCGGTCACCAACTCGCTCGACTGGGCTCCGCTGGTGCTCTTCGGGATGATCTTCTACTGGACCCCCCCGCATTTCTGGGCCCTGGCCATCAAGTACCGGGACGACTACCGGGCGGCCGAGGTCCCCATGCTCCCGTCGCTCGTCAGCACCCGGGAGACCGCGGTCCGGATCATCTACTACACGGTGGTGCTCGTGGCCTTGAGCCTGGTGTTCTCGCCGGTCGCGGGGATGGGCCTGCTCTACCTGGCCAGCGCCGTCGTGCTCGGAGCAGTGTTCCTGACCATGTCCTACCGGGTGCTGCGGGACCGCGACGCCCGGTCTGCGATGCAGCTGTTCGGTTATTCGATCACCTACATCACGCTGCTGTTCGGTGCCATGGCCGCCGACCAGCTCGTGCGCACGGGCGTGTGAGCCCGATAGTTCGGCCCAGGCCGCGCCCGCTGTGTACAGTCTGGCCGAGCCAGCACGCCACCGACGCCAGCACGGTCGACATCGAATGACGGTCACAGAATCACGCCCGGAGGCCGAGGCCGCGGGCGAGGCACAGCACGCACCAGAACCCGAGATGGTCGGCCCGCAGCAAGAGGTCGGGTTCGCCGCAGCGTTGGCCACCGGCGACCACAAGGCCATCGGCCGCATGTACGTGCTGTTCGGCCTGGCGGGCGGGATCCTGGCGCTCGTCCTCAACTTGTTGGTGTCCCTCGAGCGCACCGGCATCGACTCCATCACCGTGCTCGACTGGGGCGGCGCCGGCTCCCAGACCTTCTTCCAGGCCTGGAGCCTGAGCCGCACCTCGCTGCTCTTCTTCTGCGTCATCCCCCTGCTGCTGGGTCTCGCCACCTACGTGGTCCCGCTCCAGCTCGGCGCGCCGGCCATCGCCTTCCCCCGCGCGTGTGCGGCGGCGTTCTGGGCCTGGCTGATCGGGATGGGCATCCACGTGGCCACCGTGTTCGTGGACGGCGGGCTGGGGGTCCCCGAGAACCAGGTCGAGGCGGTCCAGGGCCAGGATCCCGAGGCCATCGAGCTCTCGCTGCTGTCGATCGGGATCACCGCCGTTGCCATCCTGGTCGCGGTGGTCTGCGTGATGGCCACCGTGATCGCCCAGCGGCCAGAGGGCATGACCCTCCACGAGGTGCCGCTGTTCGCTTGGTCGATGCTGGTGGCCGGTGGCATCTGGCTGCTGAGCTTGCCGGTCTGGCTGGCCAACCTGGCGATCATCTGGGTCGACTTCCGGGGCGAGGATGCGGTTCGCTACGGCGACGTAGCCGCCATGTGGGACCAGCTGGGGTGGCTGTGGGCCCAGCCCATGGTGTTCGCCTTCGCCATCCCGCTGCTCGGCATCGTCGGCGACATCGTGCCCGTGGCCGCTCGGCAGCGCCAGCGCCGCTACGGACTCCAGCAGACCCTCATCGCCGCGTTCGGTGCGCTGTCCTTCGGGGCCTGGGCCCAGCCGGCCTTCAACCCCGAGGTCTCCCAGCAGGCGCTCTTCGTGGTCCTGGGCCTGGTGGTGGCCCTGCCGGTGCTGGCCTTCGCAGGAGGGCTGGTCGACACCCTGGTCAAGGGCTCCCCCTCGCTGTCGGCCCAGCTGGTGCTCGGGTTGCTGGCGATCGCCATGCTCCTGGCCGGCGCGGGCGCGGCGGCGCTCCACGTCAGCGGCCCGGCCGTCGGTGTCGTCCGGGAGTTCGACCGGGACTGGCTGGCCGAGGTCATCGAGCCGCTCGAGGACCTCCAGGGCACGGTCATGGCCACCTCGGTGATGCAGTACGTCCTGCTCGCAGCCCTGATCGGGGCCGTGGCCGGCCTCTACTACTGGGCCCCGAAGCTCTTCGGTCGCCGGATGGCCGGGCCCCTGGGGCTGCTGGCGGGCCTGGCCCTGCTCGGGGGCACCGTGATCGTCGCCCTCACCAACGTCGTCAACGGATTCCTCGACGAGGGCGACCAGGTGTTCCGCACCGTGGGCAACGCCAACGCCTATGCCGGAGTCTGGGACGAGAACGCAGTCGAGACCGTCAACGTCATCGGTACCGTGGGCGCGGTGCTCCTGGTCGCGGGTCTGGCCCTGGTCCTGTTGGACGTGGCCCAGGCGCTCGGCCGCGAGCCCGAGGACGGGATCGACGACCCCTGGGAAGGTCACACCCTCGAGTGGGCCACCACCTCACCCCCGCCGCCGGGCAACTTCCCGGCCGCACCGGTGGTCCGATCCGAGCGGCCCCTGCTCGACACCGACGAGGCCGATCAGGTCGATGAGGCCGACCAGGTCGACGGGGAGGGGCGCTGATGGCCGCCACCGCGCCGGTCTCCGCCGGGGGTCTGCCGGCCCCGCCCCGGGTTCGAGCCCGGACGCTGCTGGTCGGTACCGGCTTCGCAGTGGCCGCGGCGATCATGTACTTCGCCGGGCTCTACGGCGTGTACCTGGCCGAACGGTCTGCCGCCATCGACGCCGACCAGACCTGGATCCCATCCAGCGCCCGGATCGAGCTCACCCCGCCGGGCATGATCATGTGGACCCTGATCCTGTCGGTGCCGGTCATGCAGTGGGCGGTGTACTCGATCGCTCGCGACGACCGGAGCCACGCCCTCCTGGCCATCGGTACCACCCTGACCATGGGGGCCATGGTCGTGGTCCAGACCGCCTGGCAGTACAACCAGATGGGCTTGGTCGCCGACGAGGGCCCCACCCCGGCCGCCACCCTGATCTACACCCTCAGCATCTCCCACCTGGTCATGGTGGTGATCGGCATGATCTTCGTGGCGCTGATGGGCTTCCGGGCCCTGGCCGGTCAGTACAGCA
>JBFINV010000252.1:0-3820 GCA_041611015.1 Acidimicrobiales bacterium
ACCTGGTGGCACTGCCGTGGCTCGGGCTGGCGATGGCTGGCATCTTCCCGGCCATGGTGGTGCTGACGCCGGGCTGGCTCGGTCCGGGCAACACCGGCACTGCGGTCGGCTACCAGCTGGCGGCGTCGTCGCTCGGGTCGATCGTCGTGAGCGCGGCGCTGGGCGGTGCGGTGAAGGCAGCGGGCCTCGGCACCGTCCCACCCATCCTCGCCGCGGTGGCGGGCGGGACCCTGCTGGCGATCGTGGTCACCACCCGCATCGGGATCCGCGCCACCGGGTCGGGAGCCGTCCAGCCCCGAGGCCCCCGCTAGGGTCCCGAGGGTGGCTGCGGACATCTACTTCCACTTCGACCCCGTCTGCCCCTTCGCCTGGCTGACGAGCCGTTGGGTCCACCAGGTGGCCGACCAGCGCCACTATCGGGTGGAGTGGCGGCTGATCTCGTTGCGCATCCTGAACAAGAAGGTGGACTACGACGAGCACTTCCCGCCGGAGTACGAGGCCGGCCACAACGCCGGGCTGCGGCTGCTGCGGCTGTGCGCGTCCGTGCGGGCCGAGCGCGGGGCCGAGGCCCTCGAGGGCCTCTACAGCGCCCTGGGCTGGAGCATCTTCGACATCCCCGCGGACCTGGCCGGGGCCCAGCGGGAGCTGCTCGGGACCCGGGCGCACGTGGAGCCGCTGCTGGAGGACCTCGGCCTCCCGGCGAGCCATGCCGGTGCTCTCGACGACGAGTCCTGGGATGGCGAGATCGCAGCCGAGACCGAGGCCATCCTGGCCCGCACCGGCCGCGACGTCGGCACGCCCATCATCCACTTCCAGCCGCCCGACGGGGTGGCGTTCTTCGGCCCGGTCATCTCCCGGCTCCCGAGCGACGACGAGGCGGTCGAGCTCTGGGACCACGTGGTCGCCCTGGCCGGGTTCCCCGGGTTCGCCGAGCTGAAGCGCAGCCTGCGCGAGCGGCCCCAGCTGCGGGCGCTGGGCGTGGAGGAGGGCCAGGTCGGCGTGGCCGAGGACTGGCACGCCGGGAGCCGGCGGCTGAAGACGTGAGGCCGGGCGCGGCGAACTAACCTCCGCGTCGACGGCAGCGTGGCGGCACGGGGGTGCGCATGTTCTCGACCATCGTTGTTGGCACCGACGGGTCACCGACTGCGAAGCGCGCCGTGGAGCGAGCGGGCACCCTGGCGAGGACCTGTGGGGCCACCCTGCACCTGGTGCACGGCTGCGGTGAGGCTCCGAAGACGACCAAGTCGGTGATGGACCTGCCCGTCGCCACGCCCGAGGAGAACCTCCACCAGCTCGAAGACCAGCTCGAGCGGCAGGCGGGTGTGCTGCGTGACGACGGCTGCGACGTGCATTGCCATCTGGTGTCGGCGCCCGGAGCCGAGGCCATCCTGCGTTGCGCGGACGATCTCGGCGCGGACCTGGTCGTGGTCGGCAGCCAGGGGATGACCGGCAAGCGGCGCTTCATCCTCGGCAGCGTCCCCAACGCGGTGGTGCACCGAGCGCCGTGCAACGTGCTGATCATCCACACCGACGACGCCGTCGGGTCCGGCTGAGGAATCCGCTCAGGGCACCCGCATCAGCTGGAGGGTGTCGGTCTGGCGGGTCTGGGTCGACTGACCCGAGATCACCACCACCTGGTCGCCGGTGTGCAGGTCGTGGGCCCCCTTGGCGAGCCCGAGTGCGTCCTGCACCGCCTCTGCCGCGGACGCTCGCTCCGGGCTGACCATCGGGGTGGTCCCCCAGCTCAGCCCCAGCTGGCGCACCACCCGGGCGTCGGGGCTGAACGCCAGGATGGGCACCGCGGGCCGGAACCGGGTGACCTTCCGGGAGGTGAAGCCGGTCCGGGAGATGCACACGATGGCACTGGCGCCCACCTTCTCGGCCACCTGCCAGGCCGCTGCGGTGAGGGCGTCGGTGCCCCGCACCGCGGGGTCGGTGATGCTGTCGCCGTCACGGATCTGGCTGATGTCGGCGGCCCAGCGGTGGTTGTCGAACTCCTCGTCGGCCCGGGCGGTGATCTCGGCCATGGTGGCCACCGCGTTGACGGGGTCCACTCCCACTGCGGACTCGCCCGACAGCATCAGGGCGCTGGAACCGTCGAAGACCGCATTGGCCACGTCGCTGGCCTCGGCCCGAGTCGGCATGGAGGCGTGCACCATCGACTCGAGCATCTGGGTGGCCGTGATCACCGGGCGGCCCCGGGCGATGCAGCGCTGGATGATGTGCTTCTGCAGATGCGGGAGCTCCGAGAGCGGGTACTCGATACCGAGGTCGCCCCGGGCCACCATCACCGCTCCGGCGGTCTCCACGATGGTCTCGAGGTTCTCCACCGCCGCCCGGGTCTCGACCTTGGCCACCAGCAGCGGACCCCGGGGCGGCCGCTCCACGCCGACGGCCCGCAGGTCGTAGGCAGAGCGCACGAACGAGACCGCGATCAGATCCACGCCCTCCTCGACGAACGCATCGACCAGCCGCAGGTCCTCCTTGGTGGGTGCAGTGAGGCTGAGCCGACCGGACGGGACCTGGAAGCCCGGGCGCCCCTTGACCAGCCCACCGTGGATCACCGTGGCCTGCACTTCGCCGCCGGTCTTGCTCTCGCACAGCATGACGATGTTGCCGTCGCCGAGGGCCACCCGATCGCCCGCCACCAGGTCGGCGATGACGTCGGGGTAGTCGACCTCGATGACCTCGCCGGTGCTGGCGTCGTCGCCGGCCGTGATCCGCAGCGGCCGGCCCTCCACCAGCTCGACGCCGCCGTCGGGGAAGGGCGCGCAGCGGATCTTGGGCCCGGGCAGGTCCACGAGGATCCCGACCGTGCGCTCCATGTCGGCGGCCACCTGTCGTATCCGCCGGTAGGTGTCGACGTGGTGGTCGAGGTCGCCGTGAGCCAGGCCGATCCGGGCCACGTTCATCCCGGCATCGATCATCTTGCGCAGCACGTCGGCCTCGCGCGACGCGGGGCCGATGGTGGCCACGATCTTGGTCCGACGCACAGGGCACCTCCGCGCGCTCGCCTGTCCGGTGCCACCACGGTGTGACGGATCGACCATGGCACATCGAGCGCAACGCCGTCGAGAGCAGGCCCGTCGAGGGCGAGGGCCGGGCAGAGCCGGGACGGGGGTGCGAGACTCCATCCATGGATCTCGACACCGCCCTCGGCTGGGCCGGCGAACGCCACCATGCCGTGTTCATCACCATCCGCCGGGACGGCCGCCCCCAATCCTCCGACGTCGGTTATGCCATACGCGATGGCGTGATCCGGATCTCGGTGACCGCCGACCGGGCCAAGACCAAGAACCTGGAGCGGGACAACCGGGCCGTGGTGCACGTGAGCGCGCCGTCGGAGTGGGCCTACGCCTCCTTCGACGGCACCGTCGAGCTGTCAGCGGTGGCGCGCGAACCGGGCGACGCCACCTGCCAGGAGCTGGCCGACCTCTTCCGTGACGTCCAGGGGTCCGAGCACCCCGACTGGGAAGAGTTCCACCAGGCCATGGTGGACGACCGCCGCCTGGTGGTCCGCTTCACCCCCCGCAAGGCGACGGGCCAGGTGCCCTCCTGACCCGCAGGCGCACTACGGATCTGTGAGTACAAATTTCGAGAAATTTGTTCTCACAGATCCGAGAGAGGGCGGATCGATTCAGAACAGCGCTCGGATCTCGTCGGGGACGCCGTGGTCGAGCTGGTCGACGTGGCACGAGGTGGGCTCGCGGTCGGGGCGCCAGCGCTCGAGCCGGGCCACCCCGCGGAAGCGGCCGCCGGTGGCGTGCTCGTAGCGGACCTCGGCCACCAGCACCGGCTGGATCGGGATCCAGCTCATGTC
>JBFINV010000253.1:0-3808 GCA_041611015.1 Acidimicrobiales bacterium
AGGCCGAGAACCCGGAGCCGTTCGACGCGCTGGAAGCGATCAGCGGCGACGCCGAGGCCACGGTCGAGGCCATCGAGGCCGCCGAGGCCGAGGTCGACGCCGCTCTGGACGCCTACATCGCCAACCTGGCCACCACCGACGCGGCCGCCTACGGCGAGCTCCTCTTCAACAACGAGGCCGGCGCCAAGAGCTACGGCTGCGCCCGCTGCCACACCGCCGGTGCCTCCTGGAACGCCGACGAGGTGCTGGCCGCGAACCCCTCTCTCGAAGGACTGATCGAGCCGGTGGTCCCCGGGGGTGGGGGCTTCGGGCCCTCCCTGCTCACCGTCGAGAGCCAGTTCGAGTCCGCCGAGAGTCACGCCGCGTTCATCTGGAGCGGTTGCATGCCCAACCTCCAGTACGGCCTGTACGGGGTCTGTGAGCCCTCCGGGCAGATGCCGGGGTTCGGGGCTGCGTCGACCCCGCTGTCGGAGTCGCTGGGCGAGGGCGTGCTGACCCAGGAGCAGATCGACGCCATCGTCGCGTACGAGCGGAGCCTCGGGTGAGCCTGGATCTGCTCCACGTGCTGGCCGGGATCGGCTGGGAGCCCGAGATCCGGGGCGCGCTCACCGTGCTGGTGGGCTCGGCGGTGCTGATGGGCTCGGTCTGGCTGATCCTGACCACCAACCTCGGGAGCCGGCTCGGCACCCTCAATGCGCTGGCAGGGTTCTTCGCCTGGATGGCCATCATGGGCCTGGTCTGGTGGATCTACGGCGGCAACGTGCTGCGCGGCGACGACCCCGCCTGGGAGCCCCGCGAGATCGTGTTCGGGGACTTGAGCCAGTCCGTGAGCGGCGACGTCGACCGGCTGGGCGTGGCCACCCTGCCCAGCGCCGCGGCCCTGCTCGAGGAGGTCTGCCCCGGGCTGGTGGACGCAACCGTCGAGGTGCAGCGGGCCCGGGTGGTCACCGAGAACCTCGATCTGACTCTGGAATACGACGCTCCCGAGGGCCGGGAGTTCTGCAACTCCGAGGAGACCGGTGAGCTCCTCGCCGTCGACGTCGAGACCATCGCCGCCACGCTCACCGAGCGCAACGCCGCGCTGGAGACCGACGACCCCCGTTTCCTCGACGAGCAGGACCTGGAACAGAAGATCGAGGACACGGTCGCCGACGAGTTCACCAAGGCCAACCAGCTCACCCTGAGCGCCCTCATCGCGGGCAACCCGGACCTGATCGCCACCGCCGAGGACCTGGGCCTGGTCGAGACGGAAGGCTGGAACATCCTGTCGAGCGCCGAGGCCGGCGAGGCCCAGGCCACCGCCAGCGCGTTCCTGACCGGAGCCGAGGCCTCGCCGTTCGAGCGCCCCAACCAGTTCATCGTCCTCGACACCTTCCAGAAGGGCGGCAAGCCCGAGCGTGCCAGCGACGGCGTCTGGGACCGGGTGGTCAACGAGATCCGCAACACGGTCATCTTCTGGCACCCCACAAACACCGCAGTGGTCCGGGTGGTCGCCACCCTGGACAAGGAGCCGGTACCGGGCGAGGCCCCGCCGTTCCCCGAGATCGACCCGGACGCCCAGATCGTGTCGGTCGTGATGGTCCGAGACCTCGGCAGCCGGCGCCTTCCGGCCGCGCTCATCACCATCGGCTCGACCATCATCCTGCTCGGGCTGTGCTGGATGATGCACACCCGCGACCTGGCGCTGCGACGCCGCATGGCGGAGTGGGACCCGGCCGCCGCGACCTGATCCGAGCCCGAAGGAGGTGAGCTGCTGATGTTGGGCCAATATCTCCCGATCCTGGCCTTGCTCGTGCTGGCCGTCCTCTTCGCCAGCCTCAGCTTCGTCGCCTCACGGCTGCTGGCACCGCGTCGGGTCACCGCAGCGAAGACTGCGCCCTACGAGTGCGGCATCGTCCCGACCCACGACCCGCCAGACCGGTTCCCGGTGCGCTTCTTTCTCGTCGCCATGATCTTCATCGTCTTCGACATCGAGATCATCTTCCTGTACCCGTGGTCGCTGGTGTTCCGCGAGCTCGGGCTCTTCGGCTTGGTGGCCATGTTCATCTTCGCCTTCGCGGTGTTCGAGTCCTTCGTCTACCTCATCGGCAACGGGGCGCTCGACTGGGGCCCGCTGAAGGCCGCGGTTCGGCGGGAGCTGATCGATCCGGCCCGCACCGCCCGCACCACCATCCGCCGGGTGGGCGTCGAGGGCCGCTACGAGGCCGATGGCGGAGAGGCCGCGTAGTGGAGCTCCCGGGGCTCGGTCGCAGCGACGACATCGCGGCCCGCGGCCTGGAGGGTCTCGATCACAATTTCATCACCAGCAAGCTCGAGGAGCTGGTCAAGTGGTCCCGCAGCCACAGCATGTGGCCGGCCACGTTCGGCCTGGCCTGCTGTGCCCTGGAGATGATGGCCACCGGTGCGGCGCACTACGACCTCTCCCGGTGGGGCATGGAGGTGTTCCGGGCCTCCCCCCGCCAGGCCGACCTCATGATCGTGGCCGGTCGGGTCTCCCAGAAGATGGCGCCGGTCCTGCGCCAGATCTACGACCAGATGATGGAGCCCAAGTGGGTCATCTCGATGGGAGTCTGCGCCAGTACCGGCGGCATGTTCAACAACTACGCGCTGGTGCAGGGCGTCGACCAGGTCGTCCCCGTCGACGTGTACGCCCCCGGTTGCCCGCCCGGGCCGGAGACCTTGATGCACGCCATCCTCCAGTTGCATGCCCAGGTCGAGTCCGGGGAGCTCACCCGGCGCCGGGAGGAGTCCGGACGCGGGGCCGGCATCACGGTGGAGCAGCGAGACGGCCAGACGGCGACCCGCGTCGTCATCGCCCGGTGAGCGGCGGTCGGAGGTGGGCGCGTGGTGAGCGATGAGGTGCGAGCGGCCGAGCCGACGCCCGAGGCCTCCGGCGGCGAGACCCGTCATGGCGCGCCGGTCAGCCGGTCGCGCGGTCAGCTGGTCCTGCATCCCAGCCGGGGGCAGCTGATCGAGACCGTCGAGGCCCTGCGGGACGAGGGCTACGTGATGTGCGTCGACCTTACGGCGGTCGACTACCTGGCCGAGCCGGCGCGCGACCTTCCCCCGGGCGTGGTCCCCGAGCGTTTCGAGCTGGTCGTCGGGCTGATCTCGCACTCCCGCAGGGACCGGGTGCGGCTCCGGGTGCAGGTGCCCGACGAGGATCCGACGGTGCCGTCGCTGTTCGACGTCCACCCCGGCACCGAAGCGCTCGAGCGTGAGGTCCACGACATGTTCGGCGTGAGCTTTGCCGGCCACCCCGACATGACCCGGATCCTCATGCCCGAGGACTGGGAAGGCCACCCGCTTCGAAAGGACTACCCCGTGGGGCGCATCCCGGTGCAGTTCAAGGACGCCCCCGGACCTCGGTGAACGCCATGAGCGCCGACCAATCCACCACCGCAGAGGCCACTGAGGCCGCCAGGGAAGAGCTCGACCTCGGCGCCGACGAGCGCACCCGGCTCCGAGACGAGACCAGCGCCGTGCTCAGGGTGTCGGAGGCCGACGCGGCGACCATCAGGTACGACGGCGAGGACGACCGTCGGATGATCATCAACATGGGCCCCCAGCACCCGTCCACCCACGGGGTCCTCCGGCTGATGCTCGAGCTCGAGGGCGAGACCGTGCGCCGCTCCAAGCCGGTCATCGGCTACCTGCACACGGGCATGGAGAAGACCGGCGAGGCCCTCAACTACCTCCAGGGGCCGACCAACGTCACCCGGATGGACTACCTGTCGCCGTTCTTCAACGAGCTGTGCTACTCGCTGGCCGTCGAGCGGCTGCTGGGGGTGGAGATCCCGCCCCGAGC
>JBFINV010000254.1:0-3792 GCA_041611015.1 Acidimicrobiales bacterium
ACCGGGACCCAAGGGCCGCTGTTCCCGCTGGAGCTGGCCTCGGTGAGGCAGGTGGGCGACGGCGACGCGGTCGACCGCCCCATGGTGGCGATGGCCACGTAGTGCTCGGACGGGCTCAGGTACTCCAGAAAGGCGCGAGAAGCGGCCTGCAGGGCCACCACGTCGGAAGCGTTCATGCTCCCGGTTCGGTCGAGGACCATGGCGATGTCCGCCGGGTTGGCAACGTCGGCGCCGCAGGTCCCCCTGCACGCGGCCGTGGTGAGCACGCCGGTTCGGCCCTGGTCGAAGCCGATCACCGGGCCGAACCGGTAGTCGACGGTCTGCTCGGCGCTGACCTGCATGGTGTTGCACTGCCCGGGGACCGCAGCGTAGGGGTCGCAGGGGATGGCGCAGATGTCGCCCTCGCACGCCAGACCGGGGTACTGGCCGCTGTTGTAGGGGGGTGGTCCGGGGTTGCACGTGTAGGGGATGTGGGTGGCATCGGGCAGACCCGAGCCGTCGCGGCCGATCACGCACCAGAAGTTCAGGGTGGGCACGGTGCCCGGATAGTTGGCGTCGGCGAAGGCGAGCGCCGAGGCTGCCGCCTCGGTGGGGTCGGGCAGCTCGCTGGCACCAGCGAGGGCCGACGCGTCGAGGGTGTCCCAGAGATCCTGGCGGGTCTCGGTGTGGTTGGAGATGTCGACCGCCAGCGCGGTGAACCCGACCAGGGGCACCAGCAGGATCACGACCAGGATGGCGCTGACGCCGCGCTCGGTGTCTGGATGCAGGCGGCGCATCAGCCCTCGATCCTCATCTCGACCGTGCTCGACAGGTTGCGGGACGCACCGAGCCCGAATATCCCCGGGGCCGGGGTCAGGAAGTCGTGGGTGTACAGGACGTTGACGATGACGGTGCCCCCCTCCTCCCACTCGGCGTCGAAGTCCACGCCCGGGCACGGGTCGCCGTCGGCCTCACGGCAGTCCACGGTCACCGTCAGATCTGCGGGATCGAAGGTGTCGGTGGCCGCCTGCTTGACCCGATTCTCGATGGCGGCCGAGTCCGGGTTGAAGATGGCCTCGCGGGCGCCCTCGCGAGCGGCGTTGTTCAGCATGGTGGTGCGGTTGATCATGTAGCCGAAGTCGATGGTGCCGAACACCAGCATCAGCAGGATGGGCAGCACCAGCGCGAACTCGAGCGCCGCCGCGCCGCGGCCACGGGCGTCCGCGGGGGCGTGAGCCGGCTCACGAGATGTCAAGGTCTGCCAGGGCATGTCCGCTCGATTCCACTGCCGTGCGCTGGTCCTCTATCGGTCCGTGTCCCATCGTTATCGAGGGTTCCGACAGCGCTGCCAGGCCCCGGGCAGAAGCACTCAGGTCGGTGCGCCCATGCCTGGCGGTTGCCTCACCCGCCGGTGCTGGCACCGCCTGGGCCCTTCGGCCCACCACAGAGCTTCAACCTGGGCCGCCAGCAGCCGATGGTGCGCGATGCCTGCCGGAGCCGACACCCGCGCCATCGCCGAGGCCCGGCTGCTCGCTGGACTGGCCGATCTCTGGCACCGACGCCGCGCCGACCTCCTGGCCACGGCCGAGGTCCTCGTCGAGGCGCTGGAGGACGCATCCACCTCCGAGGCCCTCGACGCGGCTGTCGATGCGGCACACCGGCTGGCCGGGACGTTGGGCCTGTTCGGTCTGGGCCGGGCCTCGGATCTCGCCGCCGGCATCGAGCACGAGCTGCGCACCGATCGGGCGGCGGCCTCCGGTGACGAGCGTGACCTGGCGGGCCGAGCCCGGTCGATCCGATCGGCGATCAGCAGCCACCGGATGGGCCAGGACGCGGCCCTCAGTTGAAGTCGGGCCAGCCCAAAATCCGAGCCACCTCGATCGCCAGGGTGGTCGGATCGAACGGCTTGCGGATGACGCCCCGGGCCCCCAGGCCCTCCAGCCAGGCCAGGTCACCCAGCTGACTGCGGGCGGTCACGAAGATGACCGGGACCTCTGCGGTCGCCGGCTCGGACTGGAGCCTGGCCAGGGTCGCCGGGCCGTCGACGGCAGGCATCATGACGTCGAGCAGGATGGCGTCGAAGGTCTGCATCAGCGCCTGCTCGACTCCCTCGAGCCCGTCGGCCGCGGTCTCCACGAGCCAGCCGCCCACCAGCTCCAGGCCCAGCTGGGCCACCTCGCGGATGTCTGCCTCGTCGTCGATGATGAGGACCGATCTGGTCGAGTGCCCATCCACCGCCCTTCGCTCCCGTTCTCCGTGCAACATTCCTCCTCACGCCGACCGATCCCGCCATCGGCGGGGGTCGAGTCTCGTTGAGCCGGTGACTAGAATTGGGGCCTCTCGCCCACCAATGTCGGCGAGTCGCTGCGACCAACGGACTACGCTCGCGGCGTGGGATCGGCCCAGCCCACGATCCGAGTCGCCATCGTCGACGACGACGTGGCGTTCGCCGAAGCGCTCGGATTGGCCATGTCGCTCACCCCGCATCTCGAGGTGGTCGGGCGGGCCCACGAGTCCACGGAGGCCCACGAGCTGGTGCTGGCCGCCCGGCCGGACCTGGTGGTGTGCGACTACCGGCTCCAGGATTCGGCCACCGGGATCGACACCGCCAGGCGTTTGCGCCGGGACGGCTACGACCGTCCCATCGTGATCCTCACCAGCTATCTCGCACCGCAGGTGCGCCGGGAGGTGGAGACCATCCCCCGAACGGTCGCGATGTCGAAGCGGGAGCAGATCACCACCCTGATCACGAACTTCGGTCGGGTGGCGTCCGGCACCTACACGGCGCCGCTCGACGAGCCAGCGATGGCCCTCACCGAGGTCGAGCTCGAGGTCCTGGAGCTGGTCAACGCAGGCAAGGCCGCAGCGCAGATCGCCCAGGAGCTGCACATCAGCGTCCACACGGTCCGATCCCGTTTGAAGTCCCTCATGCGCAAGCTGGACGTCAGCAGTCAGGGGGAGGCGGTGGCCGAGGCCACCCGGCTCGGGCTGCTGGTCCCGCCGAGCTGAGCCCAGGGCCTGCTGGTCCCGCCAAGCCTGAGCCCAGGGCCTGCTGGTCCTGTCGAGCTGAGCCCAGGTCGAGCGCCACCGGTCGTCAGTCCCGCTCGACCACCAGGGCATCGATGATCTCGGCGAACTCGTGGGTCTCGACGGGCTGGGTCCCGATGGCCCCGGCGGGCTGGGTCGAGGGCCCGAACAGGACGGTCCCGATCACGATCAGAACGACCGCCGCGAGCGTTACCAGGGCGACGGCGAGCCACGACCGGGGTGGGGATGGGGCTGCTGTATCCATGCCCGCAGGGTGACATCTGCTGTCGCCGGCAGACGGAGACACCCCGATTTTGGGGTGTCCGCTCCGGCGGGCGGCGGTGGCGCCGACCGGGGTGGGGCCCGGCGACCGACTCGTGGCCGCCAGAAGACCAGCGGAGTAGGAAACATGAAGACCCAGCCCGACACCACGGAGCACACGCCGAGGCCCCGCCGCCGGGGCCCGATGGTGGTTGCCGCCACTCTGGCGAGCGTTGCGATCGGCGCCATCACCGCGCCGGGCGCCGCCGCAGCGGAAGCCACCCCGGACTGCCTGCGGTTCCCGGCACACGACCACCAGCTTCCCTACATCATCACGTGGGGCGACTTCGACCTGTGGATCCTCGAGGCCGAGGGGGAGGTCTTCCGTTTCGAGAATCCTGGGACCGGGACCCAGCTGTGGACCGGCAATGGGGCGAACATGGAGTTCGTCAGCAAGTGCACGCTGCCCGCCCCACCGGCTCCGACGGAGGAGGCGGCGCCCGCTGAGGAGGCGCCGCCGGTCGA
>JBFINV010000255.1:0-3763 GCA_041611015.1 Acidimicrobiales bacterium
CGGGCTGCTGATCGTCGCCGGACTGGTCGTCGCAGCTGTGCTGGCCATCAACGGGTTCCGGGCCCTGGTCGACGATGTCAACGACTTCCGGCGGGCCGTGGGCCGGGACTCTCTCGAGGAGACCTTGCAGGCCGGCGCCGAGTACATCGTCTACGACGAGGACGGCATCGACGCCGGTCCCTTCAACGTCACGGTCACCCGGGCCAGCGACGGGGCCGAGGTGGACACCACCATCATCGAGAACGGACCCACCTACGAGGTCGACGGCCGGCGGGGCCGGGCCCGGGTGGGGTTCGAGGTGCCCACCAGCGACATCTACCGGATCGAGCTCGACACCTCGGCCGCCCAGCTGGCACGATTCGCCGTGGGCGGCGACGTCACCAATGTGCGCCAGAACGCGATCGTCCAGGGGCTGGTGTTCGGGGCGGTGCTGGTGCTGCTGGGCCTGGTGGTGCTCATGGGGACGGGGGCGCTGCACGCCCGTTGGAAGGTGCGCCAGGCGCTGCAAGGGCAGGTGAGCACTGCCCGGGAGGCGCTCCGCCAGGGTGCCGAGCAGGTGGAATCGGGGTCCGAGGACGTGGTCGCCCAGGTGAGCGCTCGAACGCACGAGCGTCTCGAGCAGGCCCGGAGGCGGCTGTCCGGGGGCACCACTGCCTTCAGCAGCGGCACCGACCCGGGTCGGCCCGGCTGGCAGGAGTCGATCGCGGCCCAGGCCCGCCAGCGCATCGACCAGATCGACACCGAGCTGGCCCAGCGGGAGCCGGAAGCGGCCGATGCCGCCGACCGGGCCGCAGTGGCGAGGGACGCCGTGGAGCGGGCCGACCAGGCGCTCTCCCGGATCCAGCAGCGGCTGGCCGAGGGTGAGCCGCTCCGGACCATCCTCCGCGACGAGCGCCAGGCGGCACAGCAGGCCGGCCGAGAGCTCGCAGAGCGGGCTCGCCAGACGCAGACGGCCGCCACCGAGCACGTCCGGCAGGCCGCCGATGCGGTTGCCGATCGGGGAACGGCCGAAGGAGCGGCCCTGGCATCGGACCTGACCGGCATCGGTAGCGCCGCCATCGAGGAGGCCGCAGCCCAGGCCGGGTCGGCCACCGACGATCTGGCCACCGGGGTGGCGGCCACCGCTGCGGGCGCAGCCACCGCGGCTGCGGCGGCGAGCGCCGACCGCCTCCGGGCCATCATCGGCACCGAGCCCGCCGGGGACACCGACCAGGGGGACGAGGCACCCCAGGAGAGCGAGGATGCCGGCGGTGTCCGGGTCCCGGAGAGCGGGCTGCCGCCGCCCCCACCGCCTCCCGCCCTCACCGAGCCCGGGATCACCGACGTCGGCCTGATCGAGGCCGTCGTCGACGACGCGGACCAAGGGCTCGACGATCGGCTGGTCGAGGCCGCGACCGCTCCGGTGGAGGAGCTCGACCGGGTCCTGGCAGAGGCTGCGGCGCCCGTGGAGGAGGTCGAGCGCGTGGTCGAGGCCGCGGCCGCCCCCGTGGAGGAGGTCGAGCGGCTGGTCGAGGCGGCCGCCACCCCGGTGCTGGAGGAGGTCGAGCTCGACCACCCGCTCGAGAGGGGCCTGGCTCCGCCGGCCGTTGCTGCATTCGCCCTGGCCCCACCCCCGGCCGCCCGTCCGATCGCGACCCGCAGCCCGGGCGGATCGAGGGCCCCGAGCGGAGCCGACGGGCCCGAGTTCACGGTGCTGGCCCCGCCCCCGGCCGCGGCCCCGCCGGCCCGAACCCACGTCCGCCCGAGACCCGAGCCCGGGCCGGAGCCGACCGTCGACGCAGAGCCCGACGGCGCCGACCCTGATGTGGCCGATGACGCGCCCGGTTCCGATCGCTTCGTCATGGCACCCCCACCGCCCCACCGGCCTCTCCGCGAGCGCTGAGGAGCGGCGATACGCTCCGGCCATGGCAGACGTCAGGGCCCGCATCGAGGAGCTGTGGTCCCAGCGTGACCACATCGACGCCCGGGATCCCGACGTCATCGGCACCGTGCACGAGGCGATCGACCTGCTGGACACCGGCGCCGAGCGGGTGGCCCAGCTCACCGCCAGCGGCGCGGTCCAGGTCAACGAGTGGCTGAAGCACGCCATCTTGTTGCTGTTCCGCACCGCCGAGATGGAGACCGTGGAGCTGGGGCCCTTCGAGTTCGCCGACAAGATCCCGTTGAAGTCGGGCTACGCCGAGCGTGGGGTGCGGGTGGTTCCCGGAGCCTCGGCCCGCTGGGGCTCCTACCAGGGCCCGGGCGTCATCATGATGCCCAGCTACACCAACATCGGCGCCCATGTCGGCGCCAACACCATGGTCGACACCTGGGCCACCGTCGGGTCCTGCGCCCAGATCGGCGAGAACGTCCACCTCGCCGGCGGGGTGGGCATCGGTGGCGTCCTGGAGCCGGCTCAGGCCAGCCCGGTCTTCGTCGAGGACGATGCCTTCATCGGCAGCCGCTGCATGATCACCGAGGGCTCCCGCATCGGTGAGGGCGCGGTGATCGGCTCGGGGGTGATCCTCAACGGGTCCGTGCCGGTGGTCGACGCCGAGACCGGCGAGGAGATCTCCCGGGGGGTGGTCCCGCCGTGGTCGGTGGCGGTGCTGGCCACCCGGCCGAAGGAGTTCGCAGGGGGCGCTTTCGGGCTGCCGTGCGCACTGGTGGTGAAGCGGCTGGCCGAGGGTGAGCGCCACGACAAGGCAGCCCTCAACGACGTGCTCCGCACGCACGGCGTGGCCCTCTGATGCCACCCGATCTGCTCGCGCTCACCGCCGAGCTGATCGACATCCCCTCCGAGAGCTTCCAGGAGGCGGCGCTGGCGACCGTGGTCGAGGAGCGGTTGCGAGCCGTGCCGTGGCTGCGGGTGGACCGCATCGGCGACAACGTGGTGGCTCGGACCACCCTCGGACGGTCCAGGCGGGTGCTGCTCGGTGGGCACCTCGACACCGTCCCGGCCAACGGGAACGCCCGAGCCCGGATCGAGGGTGACACCCTGTGGGGTCTCGGGGCCGCTGACATGAAGGGCGGGCTGGCCGTCATGCTCTCGCTGGCAGAGACCCTGGCCGAGCCGGCCGTGGACACGACCTACCTGTTCTACGCGCGCGAGGAGGTGGCCTTCGAGCACAACGGCCTGCGTGAGGTCTTCGGCAGCCACCCCGAGCTCTGCCGCGCCGACCTGGCGTTGCTGGGCGAGCCCACGCTCGGGGTGATCGAGGCCGGCTGCCAGGGCACCATCCGCTTCGCTGTCGACTTGGCGGGGGCCAGGGCCCACACCGCGCGCCCGTGGATGGGGCGCAACGCCATCCACCGCCTGGGCCGGATCCTGGCGGTGCTGGAGGCCTACGATGCCCGCCAGCCGGTGATCGAGGGTTGCCAGTACAGGGAAGCCCTGCAGGCTGTGGCCGTGGAGGGCGGGGTGGCCGGCAACGTCGTCCCGGATCGGGCTCGGGTCACCGTCAACCACCGGGTAGCACCGGACCGCACCCTGGACGAGGCCTGGGAGCACATCGGCGCCCTCTTCGAGCCTGTGCTGGAGGCCGGCGACGCGCTCACCTTCGTCGACGGGGCCCCGCCGGCGCCGCCGGGGCTGTCCAACCCGGTGCTGGCAGCACTGATCGGCCGCTCGGACGTGGAAGTGCGGGCCAAGCTGGGCTGGACCGACGTGGCCTTCTTCCACGAGCAGGGGGTCCCGGCGGCCAACTTCGGGCCCGGCGACGCCACCTTGGCCCACACCGCCGACGAGCGGGTCGAGCGGGTGGCGCTGGAGGCCTGCCACGCC
>JBFINV010000256.1:0-3753 GCA_041611015.1 Acidimicrobiales bacterium
GCGTCGCCGAGGGCTCGGCCTCGGGCGTCGGCGTCGGGGGCACCGGGTCCGGCGCGTCGAACGGGCGCGGTGTGGGTGTCGCCGTGGGCGGCGCGGTCGGGGCCTCGGTCGGCGTGGGGATCGACAGCGCCAGCTCGTCGGAGTCCTCGCCTCCGTCTCCTTCGCCTTCGCGCCCGCCCTCGCGGGGGCCGGTGTCGGGCTGGGGTCGTGTCGGAGAGGTGGGATCGGCGGCGGCGGTGGGCTCGGCCGGGTCGATCTCGGGTTCGGCCAGGATCGCCAGCTCGGCCTCGCCGAGCGGCACCGGCTCGGGGAAGCGGGAATCGTCGCCGGAGATGGCCAGGTGCAGGTCGATGGGCTCATCGGCAGCGTCGTGAGCGCTGACCCCCATGGGAACGGCAACCGTGGCGGTGATCGCCGCGGACACCGCGAGCGCGCCCGCGACGCTCGTCGCGCCACGGGTGGCCATCAGGAGCTTGAGGATGATGGAGCCCACGTCCCACCAGTCGATCGTCTGCAGAGAGGTCGAGGGGCCGGGCTGCCCCCTCGTTGGGAGTATCGGCCCCCGGGCGCCACCGCCGGATGAGGAATTCTGCCCAGGTCACGCTCGGTCATCGCATCCCCCATCCGACCTCACTCAGGGTCGCCCACGGCGAACCGAGCGGCCCGCTCGACCAGGGTTCCGTCACCCTCGGTGCCCGTGACCAGCACGTCGTAGATCCCCGGGGCCAGGCCGGCGATGGTGCCCGGGGCCAGGTCGAATGCGAAGGGCGGTGCGCCCACGTTGCGGCCCTCGGCGATCAGGGGACCGTCGGCCGCATGGAGGGCCCAGGAGGCGGCCACCAGCTCGGCGCTGTCGAGGCCGAGCTCCGCGTCGACGCCCGGCCGCAGCACCTTGCCGGCCAGGGCGGCCGGGGTCTCCGAGCCCACGCTGACGGTCAGGCCCTCGCTGGCGACCGGCCCGTCGCTGCGGGCCTGCCAGGCCACGATGGCCAGGGGGACGACCGCGACCAGGGTCACGATCGTGGCCAGCGCCATGGCCGCGCCCACCCGCTTGGGTTCGGCTGGGATGGTGGCGCGGCCGATGACGTCTGTGATCATTGCTCGCGCAGATCGATGATCCCGAGCCGGACCGCGCTGAGCACGGCGTGGGTGAGGCTCTGGGTGTCCAGGCGGCGGTAGATGGCGTTGAGGTGGTTGTGGACCGTCTTCTGGGTGATGCCCAGCTCCCGGGCCACCTGCTTGGTGGAGAGCCCGTCGGCGATGCCCTGGAGGATCTCGACCTGGCGGGGGGAGAGCAGCTCATCCTGGGTCGACGGTTGCTGGGCCTGGGCCACGCTCAGCATCGAGGATGCCAGCGCCGGTGACAGGCCGGTCTCGCCGGCAGCGGCGGCTCGCACCGTCTCGAGGACGTCGGCGAACGAGCAACCCTTGGACAGGTAGCCCACCGCCCCGGCCTCCAGGGCCTGGCGGGTGCGCTCGATGTCGTCGTGCATCGTCAGTACGACCACCCGGGTGTCGGGCACCGAGCTGGAGATGCGCCGGGTGGCGCTGACCCCGTCGAGGACCGGCATCGAGATGTCCATCACCACCACGTCGGGATGGAGCTGCTCGGCCAGGCGCACCGCGTCCTCGCCGTTCGACGCCTCGCCCACCACCTTCTCGCCGGCGGACTCGAAGTTCTTGCGAACGCTCTCACGCAGGATCTGGTGGTCGTCCGCCAACACGATGCTGATCACGATGTTTCCTCTCGGGGCACGATGACGTCGATGGTGGTCCCGGCACCGGGCGAGCTGGTGACCACCAGCTCGGCGTCGATCACCTCGGCCCGCTCGCGCATGCCGACGAGCCCGAAGGCCGTCTCACGGACCCCGCGGGACTCGTCGAAGCCGTCCCCATCGTCACGGCCCCGCAGGCGCGCCTGGCGGTCCCCCACCGACCAGGTGATCTGCACGTTCGTTGCATTTGCATGCTTGTCGATGTTGTTCAGGGCCTCTTGCATGATACGAAGCAGCTCGTTCTCGACGGCGACCGGGAGCCGGTCCCCGTCCTCATCGGCAGCGAAGTCGATCTCGATACCCGTTCGGCGCGTAAAGCGGTCGGTGATCTCAGCGGCCACCTCCGACAGGGGCTGGTCCTCGGTCACCGCGGTCCGCATCTGGCGCAGGGTCTCGCGCAGGTCGTCGATGGCCCGCTGCACGTCTTGGTGGAGGGCCTCGATCTCGTCGGTGTCGCCGGCGGGGCTGGACTTGATGCGCTCGAGCTCGAAGCTGATGTAGGTCAGCCACTGGCCCAGCCGGTCGTGGAGGTCGCGGGCGATGCGGGCCCGCTCCTCCTCGGCGCCCAGGATGCGGAGGCGGCGGAACCAGCGGGCGTTGTCGATGGTGAGGGCCAGGGCCTCGCCGAGGCCGGCCAGCAGCCGGGCGTCGCGCTCGGTGTACCGACCAGGCGCCGGGTGCTCGATGGCCAGAAGCCCGACCACCTTGCCCCGGGTCCGCAGCGCGGTGTACATGCCACTGCCGCTGGCCGCTCCGAGCCCGTGCCGGGTCACGTCGCTCACCAGCAGCGGGCCCTCGACGTCAAGGCAGGCTCGCAGATGTCGGGGGATGCCGTCCTTGGCCACCGTCGGCGGGATCGCCAGACCCTCCGCGATGAGCGGCGCCCAGGTGTCGTTCACCTCGCTGAGGGTGAGCAACCCCACCACCGAGGCGTCGAAGGTGTCGGTCAACTGGCTGCGGGTGGCCTCGACGGCCTGCTGCAGGTCGAGCGACGAGGGCAGGGTCCGGGCCACCCGGTTGAGGACGTGCAGGAGCTGGTTGGTCTCGGCCAAGGCGTCGATGCGACCGGCCAGCTGGACCCGCCGGCGCTCGGTCTCGACCAGCCTGTTCCTGACCACCCCCAGGGCGATGACGATGATCAGCATCGTGGCCAGGGCCAGCCAGCCGAAGCGGCGGTCCAGGCCCACCTCGCCCCCCGAGATCGCCGCGGCCACCGCCATGGCCAACAGACCCGCCCCCATGGCGGCCAGGCCGTGGCGCACGCCCCACCCGAAGGCGGCGACCGCGGCCGCCGCGGCCACGCAGTACGCGAACGGGCTCAGCAGACCCTCGTTGACGCCCACGGCGGCGCCCAGGAGCGCGGTGTCGGTGATGCCCATGACCCACTGGGTGCGGTCTGCCGAGCCCAGATGGATCGGCCGCATGGTCCGCCAGGTGGTGGTGTAGAGGCAGATCGAGGTGGTCAGGACCAACCCCACGTCGCCGTCAGCGGCGTCGGGTGCGGCCAGGGCCACCCCGAGGACCACTGCGCACCAACGCAGCGCGGCGATGAGCGGCGAGAGCATCGAGCGCACGGTCGGTGGGACGGCCAGGGCGCCGTGCTCGGGGTCATCGGCGTCGAGGTGCGCAGAGAAGCTCTCCGACAGCGGGAGCTCGACGTGTTCGAAGCGCAGCGGGGCGGCGGTGTCGTCCGGGACGATCTGAGTCATGCGTGGTGGCGCTGCCCCATGGCGGGCATGGCGAGCAGCCGGTCGGTTCGGCCCGGCCCAAGGGTACCCGGCGCCATCCCGGCCGCTCGTTCAAACAGGCCAGGCGGCCGGGCGAGCGGGCCGCTCCTCACCAACGGGGCTCGGCGGCCACGAGCTCCTGCAGGTCCGCCAGCTCCATCGGCCTGGCGATGTGGTAGCCCTGCGCCTGCGCGCATCCCAGCTGGCGCAGGGCATCGAGCTGCCCGGCGGTCTCCACCCCCTCGGCCACC
>JBFINV010000257.1:0-3739 GCA_041611015.1 Acidimicrobiales bacterium
CGTGATCGGTGGTGTCGGTGGTCCCACCGCTCGTCGGGGCCCGCATCGCAGACCACGGTACGCGACGCCCGGGCCGCGCCGGGGGTGGCCGAGCCCGGGGGCGTCAGACCCGCACGGGCTCCTTGACGTAGCCCAGGTACGGCAGGCGATGGCGACCCGGCGCAGCGGGCCCCTTGGTCCGGACCAGCATCGACCGCCTGACGAGCCGGGCCATCGGCAAGGCCACGTCGGCCTCCTCTATGTCGTCGATGCCGTCGAAGGCGGGCCCCCGCCACAGCCGCTCTGCCTCCGCCTTGGGCTCGCTGGCCACGAACCTGGTCGAGGGCGACAGCGGTGCGTCGCGCGACGTGTTCGTCCACGACCGAGAGACGGGCGCGACCACCCGCATCAGCCAGATCGCCGGGGGCCGACGGCATCGTCGAGGCCGACGGCGACAGTCGCACGCCTCGGGTCTCGGCCGACGGTCGATTCGTGATCTTCGCGTCGGACGCCTCGAACCTGGATCGATGTCGGTGACCAACCGAGCCCGGTCGTCCGGGCCGGCCCGATCACGGCCTGTGGCTGACGGCGGGGAGCTCGGCGATGATGGCGCGGACCTCGTCGGCCACGCTCAGCGGGTCGAACGGCTTCGCGATCACCCCCGCGGCACCGGCCTCCAGGTAGCCGCTGACATCCTGCTGCTGGACCCGGGCAGTCAAGAAGATCACCGGGATGTGGGCGGTGGCGGGGTCGGCGCGGAGCCGGGCCAGGGTGGCCGGGCCGTCGAGGCCGGGCATCATCGCATCGAGCAGGATCGCATCGGGTTGCTCGGTGCGGGCCCGCACCAGGGCCTCGGGCCCGTTGGCGGCGGTGGCGGTCGTCAACCCGCCCACCTGCTCGAGTGCGATGGCCCCGATGGCGCGGATGTCCTCGTCGTCGTCCACCAGCAAGACGTACAGCGCTCCTGCCATCAGATCCTCCGTGATCGGGGCCCGCAGGGGACCGGGGCCGTCCGTGGCCCGCCCCACCATCGACCCCGGCGCGGCGCTGGTTGAGGACCCCAGCTCTTCACGTGGGCCATTCGCCTCATCTCCGGTGCGCCTGCGCCGATGGCACCAGGTCCGAGCAGTCCAGGGAAGGACGAGCAGAGCCGTGCCAGCGCCACCCGAACCCGCAGACGAGGCCGCCCGGCTCGCAGCGCTGCGCGACCTGGGCGTGCTCGACACCCCTCCCGAGCCCCGCTTCGATCGGATCACGGGCCTCGCGTCACGGCTGTTCGACGTGCCGATGTGCCTGGTGAGCCTGGTCGACGAGCAGCGCCAGTGGTTCAAGTCACGGGTGGGTGTCGACGTGGCCGAGACCCCGAGGGAGGTGGCCTTCTGCGGCCACACCATCCTGGGTGACGGTCCCATGGTCGTGCCCGATGCCCAGCAGGACTCGCGCTTCGCCGACAACCCGCTCGTCTCGCACGAGCCTTCCATCCGGTTCTACGCGGGACAACCGCTGCGCGACGGTTCCGGCCACGCGGTGGGGACGCTGTGCATCCTCGACACCGACACCCGACAGCTGAGCGAGCGTGAGCTGGAGCTGCTCGGCGAGCTGGGCCGGCTGGTCGAGCTGGAGCTCACGTCGATGAGCGCCGAGGCCGCCAACGCGTCTGCCCGGGCCCAGTCGGAGTGGCTGACCCTCGTCACCGAGAGCGTCGCCGACGGCCTGGTCACGATCTCCAAGGACGGCACCATCGTCGGGGTCAACGCCGCGGCCGAGCGCATGTTCGGCTACGACCGCGAGGAGCTCGTCGGCCGCAGCGTTCTGGCCCTGGTCCCCGAGCACCTACGAGCCGCCTCGGTGGGGATGCTCACCAACGACGCCGACGCCCTCCACCTCTCGGTACCGCGCGCGGCCGAGGCCCGCCGCAAGGACGGCTCGTCGTTCCCCGTCGAAGTGGCCATCAACCCCGCTCGGATGGACGGTGAGCTCTTCTACATCAGCCGGGTGACCGACGAGACCGAGCGCCGTCGCGCCGAGACCGCCCAGCAGGAGAGCGAGGAGCTCCAGCGGTCGGTCATCGCCGCGCTCGACGAGGGGGTCCTGGTCATCTCCCCGACGGGGCACATCGAGCAGGCGAACGACAGCGCGTCCGCCATCTTGGGGCTCCCCCTCGCGCGCATCGTCGGCCGAAACCTCGCCAACCTGGGCACCATCTCCGAGTTCCGGTTCGTCGATCGCGACGGCGCCTCCCTGATGGAGAGCGACCGGCCGGTCATGCGGACCCTGCTCCACGGCGAGTCGGTTCGTGACCACGTGGTCGGCCTGGAGCGGGCCGGCGGGGAGCGCACCCTTCTGTCGGTGAACAGCCGGGTCATCGGCGAACCAGCCGACGCCGGTTCCCGGCGGGCCGTGGTGTCGTTCCGCGACGTCACCGAGCGGCTTGCGGTGGAGCAGATGAAGGACGAGTTCGTGTCCGTGGTCAGCCACGAGCTCCGGACGCCGCTCACGGCCATTCGGGGTTCACTCGGGCTGCTGGCCAGTGGGCGAATGGCTGCGCTCGACGACTCGGCCCGGCACATGCTGGAGATCGCAGTGTCGAACACCGACCGGCTGATCCGGCTCATCAACGACATCCTCGACATCGAGCGCATGCAGTCACACCGGGTCACGTTGGAGAAGACCTGCGTCAGCAGCCAGCAGCTCGTCGACGAGGCGCTGTCCGTCCTGGCTCCGCTCGCCGACGATGCGGACATCGCGCTGGAGGTGCAGGGGCTGGCCGGGACGGTCTGGGCGGATCGGGACCGCATCGTCCAGACCCTGACCAACCTGGTCGGCAACGCAATCAAGTTCTCCGAAGCCGGGTCGGTGGTCGAGGTGTCGGCGGAAGCGGCCGCCGGGAGCGTGACCTTCCGGGTGGCCGACGAGGGGCGGGGCATCCCGGCCGAGCACCTGGATCAGATCTTCGGTCGGTTCAGCCAGGTCGACGCCACCGACTCCCGGGAGCGAGGGGGCACCGGATTGGGCCTGGCCATCTGCAAGGAGATCGTGGAGCAGCACGGTGGCCGCATCTGGGTCACCAGCACCCTGGGCGGTGGCAGCACGTTCTCCTTCACGATCCCCACCGAAGCTGACGATGCCGCCGGGCCGGTCGAACCCCTCCCGCTGGGGGCGGAGTCCGGCTGAGCGTCCTCGAGCCCGCGGTCAGCTCCGCCGGGCCAGCGCTGCGGTGATCCGACTGGCCCGGGTCAGGGCCAGGCCGATGGCGATCGCGATCGCGCCGGCAACGGTGAGCGGCAGCGCCGAGGCCGAACCGGTCCGGGCCAGCTGGGCCCCGAGGACCTCGGCGTCCTCGGACGCCTCCGGGCTGGGCAGGATCTCCGGCTGTGGGCCTCGTGGCCACGGAGAGGTGCCGTAGTGGGTGCCGGAGTCCTCGGGCTCGACCGGGGCCTGCGGTCCCTCGTCGGGCGTGTCCGGTGCCTCTTCGATGGGCTGGGGCCCGGGAGCGGGCTCCTCGGCCGCAGCTTCCTCGAGATGGGGTTCACGGCCAGCCGGGGGCGGCAGCAGCGCTGGTGCGTCCTCGGGTGCGGGGACGCTGGGCTCGGCCCGATCGACCGGCGGGGCCTCCCTCCGCGGGGCGGGCTTCGCCTTCGCCTCGGGCTGCGGTTCTGGGGCCGGGAGCGGCGCTGCGGGCGCGGCCTCCTCGGCGGGTCCGGACTCGGCAGGCGGCGCGGGCTCGACCGGCGCTGCGGGCTCGACCGGCGGCGCCTCC
>JBFINV010000258.1:0-3731 GCA_041611015.1 Acidimicrobiales bacterium
CTCGACCCCGCCGGCGCCGCCCACTCCGGCCGGCACGGGACCCACCACCCGAGGCGCCGCGCCGCCCCTGGGTGGATCGGCTTCCACCCCGACCCGCTACCGGGCCGCTGCGGCAGCCACGCTCGTGCTGATCGGGCTGACGGCACTGCCGGCGTTCGTCGCCGCCAGCTCGCTCACCACCAGCAGCGACCGGGCCCTCACCAACACCGGACCGGTGCTGGTGGCCACCCAGGACGTCTTCGCCAGCATCGCCGAAGCCGACGCCGCGTCCGCGGCCGTCTTCTTGTCCGGCCAGGCCGAGGACCGCGAGCAGCGCCGGCTCTACGAACTGGCACTGGAACGCTCCACGGCCCAGCTCGAGCAGGTGAGCCGCCTGGTCGGTGACGACGACGCGGCCCATGAGTCCATCCGCACCATCGCCGCGGCGCTCACCCGCTATGCCGGACTGGTCGAGGCCGCCAGGCTGGCCAACCTCGAGTCCATCCCGGGTGCGACGGACCGCCTCCGGGCGGCCATCGCCGAGGTGCAGGACGCCATCGTTCCCGAGGTGCAGGCCATCACCGCCAGCGCCCAGGCCCGCCTCGACGACGACATCGGCGGGGGCCAGGCGGCGACGATCCTGACCCTGTTCGTCGGCCTCGCCGCCATCGGGGCCCTGGTCGCCGGGCAGGTGTGGCTCAGCGGCCGCACCAACCGGGTCCTGAACCTGCCGCTGCTGGCGGCGACCGGATTGATGGTGCTCGTGGCGGCGTGGCTGCTCACCGCCTGGGTGCGCCAGCAGGACGACCTGGAGCTGGCCCGCGACGGCGGGTACGACTCGATCGCCCTCACTGCCGACATCCAGACCACCGCGTTCCGCTACAAGACCCTGGAGAGCCTCTCGCTCATCTCGGCCGGAGATCCCGAGGAGCAGGACGCGCTCGCCCGGCGGCTGGCTGCGGTGGACGTCGGCGAGCCGTCGCTCGTCGATGCTGCCCGCCGGGGAGACGCAACCGGTGGCGGGTTGCTGCTGGAAGCCAACCGCGCCGCCGATTCCACACGCGAGCAGGCGGCCACCGCCGAGATGCTGGTGCGCTGGGATCGCTACCTCGAGACCAGCCGCGACATCCAGCTGGCCCTCGACGCCGACGAGCGGGACGCTGCGGTCGAGCTCGCCGTGGGCGAGGCCAACGCCGACTTCAACGACTTCAACACCTCGGTCGAGAGCGTGCTCAGCGACAACCGCACCCAGTTCACCACCGGTCTCGCCGATGCCCGCAACCACCTGGACTGGCTCCGGCTGGCCACCGTGGCCCTCCCGATCGGGGCCGCCCTGGCCTGTCTTTGGGGCTACGGACTGCGCATCCGGGAGTACCGCCGATGAGCCCGAATGGCGCGCGGCCCGGGCTGCGACGCCGGGACCTGCTCGGCGGCGCCGGGGCACTGGGCCTGG
The DNA here is from genome assembly GCA_041611015.1 of Acidimicrobiales bacterium. GTDB lineage: Bacteria > Actinomycetota > Acidimicrobiia > Acidimicrobiales > UBA8592 > JBFINV01. The sequence goes on from JBFINV010000258.1 coordinate 1,433, forward strand.
TCGCGCTCGCAGGGTGCAGCCGGGGCGGGGACCAGGTCCGCACCATCGATCTCGGCGGCGGCGACCAGCTGTCGATCCTCAACTGGTCGCTGTACATCGATCCCGACGAGGGCGCCACCGAGGGGACCATCACCCGAGTCCAGCGCGAGCGCGACCTGGTGGTCAGCTACGACGAGTCCTACGAGGACAACATCCTGGCCTGGGAGACCCTCATCGTCCCCACCCTCGGGGCCGGGGAGAACCTCCCCTACGACATCATCACTCCCACGTTCTGGCTGGTGGCCCGGATGGTGGAGCGGGGTTGGGCCGAGCAGATCCCGCTCGAGGTGGTGCCCAACCACGTCAACATCGATCCCGCGTACCTCACCCAACCCTGGGACCGGGGCGCCAGGTTCCACATGCCCTGGCAGGCGGGCATCACGGGGATCGCCTACGACCCGGCGCTGACCGGCCGGCCGATCGGCTCCATCGCCGACCTGTTCGATCCCGCGTTCCGGGGCCGGGTCGGCATCATCGGGGAGATGCGGGAGACGGTGCCGTTCGGCATGCTGCTGAACGGCGACGACCCGTCCCGGCCCGCCGAGGCCAGCGCCGTCGCCGGCCTCGAGCTGTTCGAGCAGGCCCGGGCCAGCGGGCAGATCGCCCAGGTCACCTTCGGCGAGTTCGCCGACGCCCTCGCCGCCGGCGAGCTGTGGCTGGCGATGGCCTGGTCGGGGGACACGGTCATCCTGCAGGACGCCCGCCCCGACATCGAGTTCGTGATCCCCGAGGAGGGTGCGGTCCGCTGGTTCGACACCATGGTCATCCCCCGGGGCGCCCGCAACGTGGCGGCTGCGGGCGAATGGATGGACTTCGTGTACGACCCGGCCAACGCGGCCCGCATCACGGCCTGGGTCCAGTACATCTCGCCGGTTATCGGGGTGCGGGAGGAGCTGCAACGCCTCGGAGGCCAGGCCGCCGAGCTGGCCCGAAACCCGATCCTGTTCCCCGACGACGAGACCAGGCGACGCCTCTTCACCTGGGGTGGGCTCCCCGTGGAGGTGGAGGACCGACTCGACGCCCGTTTCGCTGCGCTGTGAGGTCATCGTGAGCACTGCCGAACATTGGGACCAGATCTACGCCGACCGACCCACCGAGGAGCTGGGCTGGTACGAGCCTGCGCCCTCCACGCTGGCGCTGGTCACCGAGCACTGCGCGCCCGAGGACCCGGTCATCGACGTCGGCGCCGGCACCAGCGGGCTGACCCAGGCCCTGCTGGCACTCGGCTACGAGGACCTGACGGTCCTGGAGCTGAGCCAGGTGGCTCTGGACCGGGCGCGCAGCCGGCTGGGCTCTCGTGCCGAGCTGGTGCGCTGGATCCACGCCGACGTCACCGCCTTCGAACCAGACCGGACCTGGCAGCTCTGGCACGACCGGGCCGTCTTCCACTTCCTGGTGGACCAGGAGCAGCGGGACGCCTACCGCAGCACGGCCCACCGAGCCCTGGCTCCGGGTGGCGTTCTCGTGGTGGCCACCTTCGGCGCCGACGCCCCCGACCACTGCGCCGGGCTCCCGGTGAGCCGCTACGACCCGGATTCCCTCGCAGCCGCGTTCGCCCCCGAGTTCGAGGTGGTCTCCGTGGAGACGGTCGGCCCGGCGAGCGCCGTGCTGGGCGACCAGCGGGCCTACATCGCCGGCGTCTTCAGCCACTGATTCACGCCGACCCTCGGCGCTCGACGAGCATGGCGAGCAGCCTGGTGGTCGTGGACCAGTTGCGGATCGTCATCCTCTGGTACTGCGGCGTGCTGACGAGCCTGCTGAAGCGGCTCTGAGAACTGCGCTCGGCCAAGCGTTCGAAGTAGAGGACGCCCGGGCCGGCCCACGCCCGGTCGACCCCCTCGCGCCGCGACACGACCCGCATCGCCTGCGCCGACGTCAACGGAGCCTTCAGGAACACGACATCGGACAGGTATGTGTCGCGATCAGCCCCGAAGCCCTCCGGTGCCGACGCCACGATGTTGGCGAGCTGACGCTGGGAGCGCACGACGACCAGTACCGGGCAACCGAGCCGTTCGGCGAGGATCGCCTCGATCGAGTCCTCCAGCTCGGCCCGTGGGTCGTCGGACTCGAGGAGCACGTTGCCCGACTGGATGTAGGTCTGCACGGCCTCGTAGCCAGCGTTGCCGAGCTCGGCGCGCAGCTCCGCCATCGAGATGAGGTTCTTCCCCCCGACGTTGATCCCGCGCAGGAACGCCACGTATTGCCTCCTCATGACGCGGACCGTACCCACAGCGGCCGCTCACCCTCGGATCTGTGAGAA
>JBFINV010000259.1:0-3730 GCA_041611015.1 Acidimicrobiales bacterium
CACGGCCGGTGATCGCGCCGACCGGCAGCCCGCCCCCGAGCACCTTGCCGTAGGTCGCCAGGTCCGGCACCACTCCGAAACGCTCCTGGGCGCCGCCGTAAGCCAGGCGGAAGCCGGTGATCACCTCGTCGAACAGCAGAAGGGTCCCGGCCGCGTCGCAGGCGTCCCGGAGCTCCTCGAGGAACCCGTCGCGAGGTGGGACCAGGCCCATGTTGGCCGGCACCGGCTCGACCGCCACCACCGCCACCGTGTCGTCGAGGTCGGGCACCACGTTCCATGGGACCACCACGGTGTCGGCCACCGCCGAGGCCGGAACCCCGTCGCAGCCCGACAGCCCCTGGTTGGCGACCCCGCTGCCACCGGCCGCCAGCAAGCTGTCGGCGTGCCCGTGGTAGTGGCCGGCGAACTTCACGATCCGATCCCGGCCGGTCGCTCCCCGGGCCAGACGGATGGCGGACATGGCGGCCTCGGTACCGCTGGACACCAGGCGCACCATCTCGAGACCGTCGACCCGATCGCAGAGCTCCTCGGCCATCTCGATCTCGCGCAGGGTCGGCGCACCGAAGGAGGTCCCGTCGCCCAGCGCCTGCTGAACCGCGTCGATCACGGCGGGGTGGGCGTGGCCCAAGATGCCGGGGCCGTAGCTCATCACGTAGTCGATGTACCGGTTGCCCTCGACGTCCCACACGTAGGGGCCCTCGGCGTTGTTGACGAAGTACGGGGTGCCCCCCACCGAGCGGAAGGACCGCACCGGTGAGTTCACGCCGCCGGGTATGACCCGCTGGGCCCGCTCGAACAGCTCGTCGTTGGCGATCATCGGGCTCGGAGATGTCCGTCCCCCAAATCTGTACTGGATCGCGCAGTTTTCCGCGCTTTCGGGCACAAATTTGGGGTCAGCCGGGTCACGACAGCTGCTCGGCGAGCTCGCGCGCCAGGTAGGTGAGGATCACGTCCGCGCCCGCCCGCTTGATGGCGCCGAGCTGTTCGAGGGCCACCGCCTCGCCGTCGATCCAGCCGTTGGCGGCCGCAGCCTTGATCATGGAGTACTCGCCCGACACGTGGTAGGCCGCGATCGGGACGTCGGTCTCGGCCCGGGCCCGGGCGATGACGTCGAGGTAGCTGAGCGCGGGCTTGACCATGATCATGTCGGCACCCTCGGCCAGGTCGAGGCGGATCTCCTCCATCGCCTCCCTGGCGTTGTGCCAATCCTGCTGGTAGCCCTTTCGGTCCCCGCCGTCGGCGATGGTCACGTCGACGGCATCGCGGAAGGGTCCGTACAGCGCCGACGCGTACTTCGCCGAGTACGCCAGGATCGGGATCTCGTGGTGGCCGGCGCCGTCGAGGCCGGCCCGGATGGCGCCGACCTGGCCGTCCATCATCCCGCTGGGGGCGATCACGTGGGCCCCGGCGTCGGCCTGGGCCACGGCGATGCGGGCGTAGCGATCGAGGGTGGCGTCGTTGTCGACCCGGCCGTCGTCGGTCAGCACGCCGCAGTGGCCGTGGTCGGTGTACTCGTCCACGCACAGGTCGGCGATGAGCACCAGCTCGTCGCCGACGTCACTGCGCAGGTCCTGCAGCGCCAGCTGCACGATGCCGTCGGGGTTCCACGCCTCCGACCCCTCGGCGTCCTTCGTCACCGGCACCCCGAACAGGATCACGCCGGGCACGCCCAGGCGGGCCAGGTCCACGACCTCCTTTCGCAGCGACTCGCGAGTGTGCTGCACCACGCCCGGCAGCGACGAGATGGGCTGGGGTTCGTCGATGCCCTCCCGCACGAACAGCGGGGCGACGAGATCGTCGACGCCCAGCCGGGTCTCGGCCACCAGACGCCGCAACGCCGGGGTCCGGCGGAGGCGCCGCAGCCGGCGCTCGGGGAAGGTCACGGCCCCGAGTGTAGGAGCGCACCCGGCGGGTGCCCCAGCGGAGCCCGGGTCAGCGCCCCAGGGCCCCCAGGTCCAGCTCGGTGAGCGACTCGACCACCAGGTCAGCGGCCGTGAAGTCGCCACCGCGGGTGACCCGGTTGGGCACCGCTACGCAGAACATGCCCGCAGCCTTGGCAGCGCTCACCCCGTGGACCGAGTCCTCGAGGGCCACCGTTCGCTCCGGGGACACCCCCAGGGCCCGGGTGGCGGCGAGGAACAGATCCGGTGCGGGCTTGGTCAGCGCCACGTCGTCGCGGGTCTTGACGGCCGCGAACCGATGCAGGATGTCGAGCCGCTCCAGGTGCCGGACCACCCAGTCGGTGGGCGAGCTCGAGGCGACCGCGGCGGGTAGGCCCAGGCGCTCGGCGTCGTCGAGCAGCTCCAGCACCCCGGGGAGCAGCGGCTGCAGGTCGGTGAGCTCGTTCTTGCGGACCCGCCGGCGGGCGTCGACCTCGACATGGTCGATGTCGGCGGTGAGCGCCGCCGCGAGCAGCTCGGTCCAGGGACCGTTGTCGCCACGGCCCAACCGGTGCTGCCAGTCGGCCAGGGACAGCTCCACACCGTGCGCCGCGAACACCTCCGCCACGGTGAGGTAGGCGGGCCACTCGGTGTCGACGATCAGGCCGTCGAAGTCGAAGACGAGCGCATCCATTCCAGGCCCTCGGGGACCACGGCCTCGGCGAGCTGCGCCAGGGCGGCGATGGTGGTGAAGATCTGGTCGGTGTGGGCCCGCTCGGGATCGAGCTGACCCAAGAGCTCGATGCCGAGGAAGAGCGCCGAGATCGCGAGCGCGATCTCCTGGCGGGGCAGCGCCGCGGCCATCGGGGTGTTGCCCACCGGGGAGGCGGCCACGGCCCGGTCCACCACCTCTTCGATGAGCGCGTTCCACTCGGCGATGTGGTCGAACATGGCCGGACCCATCTCGGGGTCGTGGCTGGCGCCCGCGAACGCCTGGGTGAGGATCGCCACCTCGCCCGACTGCCGGTCGGCCTCGTAGAGCTCTCGGGCCACGGCGATGAGGTCGGTGAGGTTGTCGATGGCGAGCAAGGGCTCCCGGTAGCGCTCGAGCCGGCGGCGGCTCAGCTCGCCGATGGCGGCGACGATCGCCAGATCGACGCTGCCGAAGTGGTAGAAGATCAGCGCCTGGTTGAAGTCCCCGGCCCTGGCGATGGCCCGAGCGCTGGCTCCGACGATCCCCTCGGCCTGCAGGGTCTCGAGGGTGGCCTCGATGATCCTGGCCCTGGTCTCCTCGCCGCTCGCCGATGAGCGACGCTTGGCTTTCGCCATGTAGGTCTCCTTCGCCGCCGCCCGGCGACGGCTTCTGGCGCTCATTGTCCCATGTGCGACGGTCGCGGCGGCGGTCGTAGGGACCAGGATCAGGACGAGGCGCCGCCGAGGTGATCGCTGAGAGCCCCGACGAGCCCGTCCATGGTGTGCTCGGTGGCCTCGACTGCGACTGCCAGCCCCAGCTCGCGGGCAGTGGCCGCGGTGACCGGTCCGATGCAGGCCACGAGGCGCGGCACCGCGGCGGGACCCACCAGGTCCACGAAGTGGCGCACCGTCGACGACGAGGTGAACGTGACCACGTCGGCCTCGGCGACTCGACGCCGCTGCTCCTGGGAGACCTCGGCTGGGACCGTCCGGTAGGCCGGGACCACGTCGACACTCCAGCCAGCGGCTCGCAGCCCCTCTGGCAGGACCTCGCGGGCCTCGGCCGCCCTCGCGACCAGCACCCGCCCGCCCCCCCTCGGCGGAGCCGGGAACGCCGCCAGCAGGCCCTCGGCCACGTACCGGTCGGGTACCAGGTC
>JBFINV010000260.1:0-3708 GCA_041611015.1 Acidimicrobiales bacterium
CACCTCGTAGCTCGCGCCCTCGGCACGGACCACGTCGAGGGTCTGGGTGCCGATCGAGCCCGTCGAGCCGAGGACCGAGATCGTCGTGCTCACCCGGCCATGGTACGGCCCGGTGACGCCGAACGTTCAGCCGCGGCTCAGAGCAGCAGCCGCACCATGAAGTACACCGTCGGGAGGACGAAGAGCAGGGCGTCGAACCGGTCGAGCACCCCGCCGTGGCCGGGGAGGATGGCCCCCATGTCCTTGAGCCCCAGATCTCGCTTCATGAGCGATTCGGTGAGGTCGCCGATGGGTGCGACCACAGCGACGGCGATGGCCACGATGATGGCGTCGAGGACCCCGAGAGGATCACCCGAGAACGGGTCGATGCCGATGATGCCCACGACGACGAGCCCCACCGCAACCGTCACGATCATGCCGCCGAGCAGACCCTCCACGGTCTTGTTCGGGCTGGCGTCGCTCAGCGGGGACCGCCCCACGGCCTGGCCCACGAAGTAGCCGCCGATGTCGTATGCCACGGCCAGCACGATGGCCGTGAGCAACAGGCCCAGGCCGTCGGGACTGTCGAGGAGCACCGCGGCGTAGGAGCCCAGCACCCCGATGTAGACCACGCCGAGCATGGTGACCCCCAGGTTCGGCACCGGCCGCTCGGTGGCCACGCCCAGCAGGTACCACAGCCCACCGAAGACGATGGTGAGGAACAGCACCACCCCGATCGCCACCTCACCCCGCCAGTACACGGCCAAGGGCATGGACACCACCGAGGTGAGCCCCAACAGGGTCGCCGGCTGGTAGCCGACCCGCCGGAGGCTGACGTAGAGCTCCGAGGCGGCCAGACCCAGGACCACTGCGATCAGCAACAGGGTCACCGTCTTGCCGATGAGCAGGCACAGCACTGCCACCCCAGCCAGGACGAGCCCGGTGGCCACCCGCTGGACCAGGTCCGCAGGAGCGACGTGGCCGGAGCCACCACCACCGCCCCCACCCCCGTTGGCGGGGGTGGGTCCACGGGCCGCTCGCTGGGCCCGACCCGGTGGCGCGGTCTCGTAGGTGAAGAAGTCGTCCTCGACGGTGCCCCCGCCGAGGGGAACCTGAGGTGCTGGCGCAGCCTCGGCGGGCGCCTCCGGCGCCACGTCGGGATCGTCGGCCCAGCGGGGCCCCGAGTTGGTCAGCGCAGACCATGCGGCCAGGTCGTCGTCACCCTCGGCAGCGAGGCGCGGGACCTCGCCGGTCCCGGGCTCGGTCCAGTGTGGCAGGCCGTGGTCCTCCTCGCGCACGTCTCGCGGTCGGTCCCCTTCGGGCCCGGTCTCGCTGTCGTTCGGTTCGTTGTCCACAGGGGACCTCCAGGTCTCGGACCGCGAGCGGTCAGACCTCCATTAGCTCCTGTTCCTTCTGCGCCAGCGCGTCGTTGATCTGGTCCTCGCGCTCGTGGGTCAGCTGATCGACCTGCTTCTCGGCTCGCATCACGTCGTCGGAGGAGACCTCGCCGTCCTTGCTCAGCTGCTCCAGATCGTGGCGGGCGTGGCGTCGGGCGTTGCGGACCGCGATCCGGCTCTCCTCGGCCATGGACTTCACCACCCTGACCAGGTCCTTTCGGCGCTCCTCGGTCAGCGGCGGGAAGTTGAGGCGCATCACCGTGCCGTCGTTCGACGGGCTGAGGCCGAGGTCGGCGAGCTGGATGGCCCGCTCGATGGCTCCCATGGCGCTCTTGTCGAAGGGGCTGATGACCAGGAGCTGGGCCTCGGGCACCGAGAAGCTGGCCAGCTGCTGGAGGGGAACCTCGCTGCCGTAGTAGTCGACGGGGATCTTCTCGACCAGTGCCGGGTTGGGGCGCCCGGTGCGCACCGTCGAGAACTCGTGGCGGGCGTGAACCACCGCCTTGTCCATGCGTTCGGTCGCCTCTTCGATGATGAGGTCGATCAGCTCAGTGCTCACAGCCCTCCCTTTCAGCCGGCCAGCGTACAGACGGGCTCACCGGCGGGTATGGACCCGACCCCGGACACGCGAGGTACTGGTGTCCTGGCGATCGAAGCCTAGTTGCCAGCGGCCAGCCACCACGTCGCCATGGAGCCCGACGCCTCCGTCCGGTGCCGGCGGGCGCGCCCGACCCCGACGGCGCGGCGGGCCAGCCCGGCGATCCCAGCGGGGCTCGAGAGCGGGGCCCGGGGCTCAGTCGCCGATGTAGGCCTGCACGAAGCGGGTGATGGTGCCGTCGCCGACGCGCTGGGCGACGGTCTCCTTCTCGCCGAACATGCCCTGCTCCAGCAGGACCCGCTCGGCCAGCCACTTGTTGACCCGGCCTTCGACGATCTTGTCCCAGGCCTGTTCGGGCTTGCCCTCCGCCCTGGTGATGCCGAGCGCAGACTGGCGCTCCCGCTCGATCTCGTCGGCTGGAACGTCCTCGCGTCGCAGCGCCCGGGGCTTGGCGAAGGCGATGTGCAGCGCCACCTCGTGAAGGGTCTCGGGATCGACCCCCTCGGCGACCACGATCACGCCGTTCAGGCCCCGCCCGTCCTGGTCGGTGTGGAGATAGGCGTCCACGACGGCGTCGTCGTCGTCGGCTTCGACGAGCACCACCGACCCGAGCTGGATGTTCTCCTTCTTGGAGATGCGCAGGTCGTCGATGGCGTCGCTCTTCTGGTTCACGGCGTCCTCGCCCTCGGCGAGCACCAGGTCCGCCAGCTCCTGGCTCAGGGACACGAAGTCTGCGGCCTTGGCGCTGAAGTCGGTCTCGGAGCGAAGCTCGACCAGGGCCACCCGGTTGCCTTCACGGGCGATGGCGATCGCGCCGTCAGCCGACTCTCGGTCGGTGCGACTGTCGGCCTTCGCGAGACCCTTCTCACGCAGGGCCTGGAGGGCGGCGTCGAACTCACCCCCGGCGGCCTCCAGGGCCCGCTTGGCGTCCATCATGCCGGCGCCGCTGGCCTGGCGCAGCGCCTGCACGTCCTTCGCGGTGATCTGTGCCATGGCGCTCACTCCGCCTCGGGACTGCGGGCGCCGTCGGTGGTCTCGTCGGGCTCGTTCTCGGCGTCGTCGCTCGTGGACGCCGTCGGGGCGGCCTCCACACCAACGGCTGCGCTCCCCTCGCTGCTGGCGCCCGCCGCGGCCTCGCTCTCGGTGGCCTCGCCGGCGTCGCTGACCGCGGCCTGCTCGTCCGGTTGGTCCTCGGCGGTGCCGGCCGCGGCAGCCTGCTCGTCCGGTTGGGCCTCGGCGGTACCGGCCGCGGCAGCCTGCTCGTCCGGCTGAGCGGTGGGCTCGGCTGGAGCCGGTTCTGCAGCCTGCTGATCCGGTCGGGCCGCGGCCTCGCCGGCGGCGCCCTTCTCCCCAGCGTCGGCGCTGTCGCCAGCCAGCGACTGGGCCACCCGAGCCTCGCGCGAGGCGGCCGCGGCGGCGGCCGCGGCACGGGCCTGCTCCTGGCGGGCTGCGACCTCGGCCTCCTCCTCGGCTGACCGCTCCATGCGGGCCTCGCCCCGCTTCGCGGCGATCAGGCGACCCTCCTCGACGGCCTCGCAGATGATGCGGCACATCAGGTCACCCGACCGGATGGCATCGTCGTTGCCCGGGATGACGAAGGTGATGATGTCGGGATCGCAGTTGGTGTCGACCACGGCGATCGTGGGCAGGCCCAGCTTGTTCGCCTCGGTGACGGCGATGTGCTCCTTCTTGGTGTCGAGCACGAACACCGCATCGGGCAGCTTCTCCATGTTC
>JBFINV010000261.1:0-3707 GCA_041611015.1 Acidimicrobiales bacterium
CCCGGCTCAACGTCAGATAGGGGACCTCGGCCACCTCATCGAGCGCCACCCGCAACCCATCGAGCGCCACCTGGCACGGCTTCGCAGCCACTGCCGACACCGACATCCACGCTCCTTCCCAACGAACCCTGAATCTGGCGGAGACCCGGCGGTCTCGAGCGCCCGGGGAAGAAGGCGTGCCTCACACTGTATCGAACAAACGTTCGACAGACAACCCCCGTGTCGAGAAATTTCGCGGGTGGCCAGGGACTCTCCGGGGTCTGTCGCTGGCATCGACGGGACCCGGTTTCGGTGGTCGCCATCGCGTGCGACATTGGAGCGGTGCCATCAGTTCGCGCGCTGGGCGAAGCAGACGAGGAGTGGAAACGGTCGACGCTTCGAGCAGGTTGGGGCTCGACCCAGGTCGCCCGTCTCGGCGAGCTGGTCGACGCCGCCGGGCTACCCGGATTCGTGGCGGAGCTGGACGGCGAGAAGGTAGGGCTCGCCACGTTCGCTGAACGGTCCGACGGAGTCGAGGTCGTGACGCTTCAGGCGTTGATCGAGGGCAGAGGCGTTGGTCGTGCACTGCTGGACCGTGTTCGGGCTCGGGCCGAGGAATCGGGCGCTGAACGGCTCTGGCTGACGACCACGAACGACAACGCTCGCGCCTTCGCGTTCTACCAGCGTTGGGGCATGGATCTCGTCCGGCTCATCCACGGGGGCGTCGAAGCGTCTCGACGCGTGAAGCCGAGTATCCCGACAGTCGGACAGAACGGCATCGGCCTTCGTCACGAGCTGGAGTTCGAGCTGTGGATGTGAGCGAGGAGATGGCGTCGAACGTGTCGTACGAGACGCGGGCAGGCGTGCGGTAGCGGGAGGCGCGGCAGCCGGCGAGGGCGGTTCACGCGCGGCACTGGCCCCCTCGGACAAGCGTCGGCCTGCGAGAAAGCTAGCTGCACGTCACCGTGAACGTGGCGGTGACCGCGGTGGTGACGTCCGGCGGGGAGTTGTCACAGTGCAGGTTGCCGATCCCGCTGCCCGGCACCCCGGTCACGTCAGGGGTTCCGGAGGGGCAGCTCATCGAGATCGCGGTGACCTCGCAGCTGGTACAGCCGGTGGGCAGGGTGTTGACGACGAGGAGCCAGTCGCCGTTGGGGGACTGACCCGGCGTCCGCTCCGTGGCCCGGTTCCGCACCCGGATCTGCACGTCGCCGGTAGCGAAGGGGACGGTGTAGAAGGTCGGGTTCTCGTTGGTGTCCCACACCTGGTAGGTCTTGCCGCCCAGGGTCTTGGTGTTGGACGTCGCCGTGACCGTGGCGCTGATCGGGGCCGACGCCGCTGCCAACGCCCGAGCCCCCCGCAGGTCGTGGACCCGGACTCCTGGAGCATGCCAGGCGGCCAGCCCGACGGCCCCGGCGGCCGCTTGTCGTAGCAACCGTCGTCGGTCGAGCGGGGTGCCCTCCGGATCGGGCGGGCGGGGCGAACCCATGGCGCCAAACTACTGCGGGGGCCAGGGACGGGGGCAGTACCCTGCTCTCCCATGTCCGAGCGCATCACCAGCGCCGACGTGGCCCACGTGGCCCGCCTGGCGCGGCTGGACCTGAGCCCCGAGGAGCTCGAGCTGTACACCGAGCAGCTGGGTGCGATCCTGGACCACGCCGCCGACGTGGAGGCCCTCGACCTCCACGACGTGGAGCCCATGGCCCACACCCTGCCACTGCGCAACGTGGTCCGGCCCGACGAGCCTGCACCCTGCCTCGACCGCGACGAGGTGCTGGCCCAGGCCCCTCATGCAGAGGCCGGCCAGTTCCGGGTGCCGCGGATCCTCGGGGAGGAGCCGTGAGCCACGCCGTCAGCGGCGCCCCGACCGCCATCGACATCGCCGGCGCGGTCACAGCCGGCGAGCGCGGCGCCCGGGACGTCCTCGACGAGCACCTGGCCCGCATCGACGCCGCCGAGGGCGAGATCCACGCGTTCAACCAGGTCCTGCGGGACCAGGCCATCGAGCGGGCCGAGGCCATCGACCAGCGGGTGGCTGCCGGCGAGGCCGTCGGGCCCCTGGCCGGGGTCCCGGTGGCCCTCAAGGACAACATGTGCACCCGGGGCATCCCCACCACCTGCGGCTCCCGGATCCTGGAGGGCTGGTGCCCGCCCTACGACGCCACCGTGGTCCAGCGGTTGGCAGCCGCCGGCGCGGTGGTGGTGGGCAAGACCAACCTCGACGAGTTCGCCATGGGCAGCTCCACCGAGAACTCGGCCTTCGGCCCCACCCGCAACCCCCACGACCCCAGCCGGGTCCCCGGCGGTTCCAGCGGCGGGAGCGCGGCCGCGGTCGCCGCTGGGTTCGTCGCGGTGTCGCTGGGGTCCGACACCGGGGGCTCCACCCGCCAGCCCGCGGCGCTCTGCGGCGTGGTCGGCGTGAAGCCCACCTACGGCGGCGTCTCCCGCTACGGCCTCATCGCCTTCGCCAGCTCGCTCGACCAGATCGGCCCCCTCACCCACACCGTCGCCGACGCCGCGCTCGTGCACGAGGTGATCGGCGGCCACGACCCGCTCGACTCCACCTCCATCCCCGAGCCGGTCCCGCCGGTCAGCTCGGAGCTGGACCGGGGCGTGGAAGGGCTCCGCATCGGGCTCATCAACGAGATGATGGGCCACGGCATCGAGGGGATCTCACCGGACGTCCTGGCCCGGACCCGCGAGGCCGCCGACGCGCTCGCCGGCGCGGGTGCCAAGGTGGACGACGTCTCCGTCCCCGCCGCGGTGTACGGCCTGTCCGCGTACTACCTGGTGGCGCCGGCCGAGGCCTCGAGCAATCTCAGCCGCTACGACGGGGTCCGCTACGGGCTCCGGGTGGACGGCGCCGACGTCACCGCCATGAACACCGCCACCCGCACCGCCGGATTCGGCGCCGAGGTCAAGCGGCGCATCATGCTGGGCACCTACGCCCTCTCCGCGGGCTACTACGACGCCTACTACGGCAAGGCCCAGCGGGTCCGGACCCTCATCGACCAGGATTTCGCCCGGGCCTACGAGGACTTCGACGTGCTGCTGGCACCGGCGTCGCCGTGGACCGCGTTCCGGCTGGGCGACCGGATCGACGACCCGATGGCGATGTACGTCAACGACGTGTGCACCATCCCGTCGAACCTGACCGGGCATCCGGCCATGAGCGTGCCCTTCGGCACTGGCGACGACGGGCTTCCCATCGGGGTGCAGGTGCTGGCGCCGCCCCAGGGCGAGGTCGTCATGTACCGCACCGCCGCGGCCATCGAGGCCCTCCGATGAGCAGCTCGGATCTCCCCGACGGCTGGGAGCTGGTGGTGGGGCTCGAGGTGCACGTGGAGCTGGCCACCGACACCAAGCTCTTCTGCGGCTGCCCCAACCGCTTCGGCGACGAGCCCAACACCAACATCTGCCCCACGTGCCTGGGGCTCCCGGGATCGCTCCCGGTTCTCAACGGCCAGGCGGTGGAGCTGGCCATGCGCCTGGGCCGGGCCCTGGAGTGCGACGTCAACAGGGCGGTCTTCGCCCGGAAGAACTACTTCTATCCGGACATGCCGAAGGACTACCAGATCAGCCAGTACGACCTGCCCACGGCCACCGACGGGAAGCTGGAGCTCCCCAACGGCGCGGTGGTGGGGATCGAGCGAGCCCACATCGAGGAGGACACCGGCAAGTCCACCCACATCGGCGGCGACGGCCGGATCAGCGCCGCCGACTACTCC
>JBFINV010000262.1:0-3704 GCA_041611015.1 Acidimicrobiales bacterium
GCCTGCATGGCCCGCGACGTCAGCCCGATCTTGTGGCCGACCAGGGTCTCGCCCCGGTCCAGGCGCAGCTGGAGCCAGGCCCGCTGGATGCGGTAGGCGTCGTCGATGGTCAGGTCGGGGTGGACGGAGGTGGTCTGGCGGACCTGGCTGGCCACCTGCTCGGCCCGGTCGAGCAGCTCGGCTTCGGCCTGCACCTCGGCATCGGACAGCGTGGAGCTCATCGGTCGAGCGCCGCCAGGTCGTGGAGCTCGTCGAGGAGCCGGCGCAGCCGTTCGGTGCCGAAGCGCTCCTCGATGAGCCGGTAGGTCGCCTCCGACTCCGGCGCGACGTCGCGCACCAGCGCCCGGCCGGACGGGCTGAGGGCGATCAGCGAGCGCCGCTGGTCGTGCGCGGCGACCTCCCGCTCGACGAGGCGGCGGCTCTCGAGGTTGGTGAGGATGCGCGAGAGGCTGGGGGCCAGCAGGAACGTCACCTCGGCCAGCTCGCCGACCTCGTAGGGCCGCTCGCTGGCCGCAAGGGCTCGCAGCACCCGCCACTGCTGCTCGGTGAGCTGGTGGTCCGCCAGCAAGGGGCGGAACAGGCGCATGGCCGCCTCGCGGGCCTGGAGCAGCGCCATCGGCAACGACTGCGAGAACGGACGAAGGGCCACATCGGGCTCGGTCACGGCGCCACCTCGGCCTCCACCTCGTCGGCAACGGGGTTCCGGAGGGTCCCGAGGCCCGGCACGGACACCTCGACCACGTCGCCGGGCACCAGCCATCGGGGCGGGTCGAAGCGGGCCCCGGCACCGGTGGGGGTGCCGGTGAAGATCACGTCGCCCGGGCGCAGGGTGGTGAAGGTGGAGAGGTAGTGCACCTGGTACTCGATGGGGTACTTCATGGTGGTCGGGCTGTCGTCCTGGCGTAGCTCGCCGTTGACGAGGGTGGTGAGCCGGAGGGTGTCGAAGTCGCCGATCTCGTCGAGGGTCACCAGCCACGGGCCCAGGGCGCCGCTGCGCTCCCAGTTCTTGCCCTGGGTGACGTTGAACTTGGCGTGACGGACCCAGTCCCTGATGGTGCCCTCGTTGCCGAGGGTGAGCCCGGCGATGTGGCTGCGGGCCTCGGACTCGGGGATGCGCCGGCCGGCGGTGCCGATGACGGCCACGATCTCTCCCTCGTAGTCGAGCTGCTCGCTCTCGGGCGGGCGCAGCAGGGGCTGGTCGTGGCCGGTGAGCGAGTCGGGGAAGCGCACGAACACCGATGGGTACGACGCGTCCGAGGAGTCGGCGTACTCGGCGCTGCGGCCGCCGTAGTTCACCCCGACGCAGAAGATCTTCGAGGGCCACGGCAGCAGCCGCTCGAAGGTGATGTCGTCGAGCGCGTGGTCGGCCCGCGCGTCATGGTGACCTCGGGCCTCGTCGAGTCGGCCCTGCGCGATCAGCTCGCCCAGATCGGCCGCGCCCGCGATCCGGCGACCCAGGTCGATCACCCCCGAACCCCGGGCGTCGATCAGCCCGAACGACGGGGCACCATCGACGCTGTAGGAGAGCAGCCGCATCGGCCTCCTTCTTTTCGGCCTTCCGCGGAGATGCTACACATGTTAAACAATAGGCTCCAGCCCCTCGGAGCCGCCGGAGATGCCGTGCCCCACATCACGATCGAGTACTCGCAGAACCTGGCCGACCACCACGACATCGACGCTCTCGTCGAGGCGGTGCACCAGGCGGCGCTGGACCACGGCCTGCCCCCGCCCGACGGGCTCAGGACCCGGGCCGTGGGCCGTGACATCTACCGCATCGCCGACAGCGACCCCCAGCACGCCTTCGTCGCCATCGCCATCCGCATCGGCCCCGGCCGCACCACCGCGGAGAAGGCCAGCTTCGTGGAGGCGGTGCTCGACGCGGCCGAGACCCAGGTGGCGGGGGAGGAGGGCCCCCTGGCCATCGCCTGGTCGGCCGAGCTCACGGTGATCGACGACGCCTTCCGCATCAACCGCAACTACGTGCGGGCAGCCATGGCCGGGGACCGGCAGTGAGCGCTAGTGGCCCGACGTTCGAGGAGAACCTGGCGGCGGCCCGCCGGCACCTGGCCCGCTTCGCCGAAGGGCCGACGCTGCACCTGATCGCCGGCGAGCCCACCCCGAGCGTGTCGGGTGAGACCTTCACGAACACCTCGCCCATCGACGGCGCCGAGCTCGGCCGGGTGGCCGCGGGCGACGGCGCCGACATCGCCGCCGCCGCAGCGGCGGCCGCCGACGCCTTCGAGGGCTGGCGGGCCACCCCGGGCGCCGAGCGCAAGCGCATCCTGCACGCCGTCGCCGACCTGATCGGGGAGCGGGCCCACCAGATCGCGGTCACCGAGTGCGTGGACACCGGCCAGACCATGCGGTTCATGAGCGCCGCGGCCCAGCGGGGGGCCGAGAACTTCCGGTTCTTCGCCGATCGGGCCCCTGGCGCCGCCGATGGGCTGTCGCTGCCGTCGGCCCACCACGTGAACTACACCACCCGCCAACCGATCGGCCCGGTGGGGGTGATCACCCCGTGGAACACCCCGTTCATGCTGAGCACCTGGAAGATCGCGCCGGCGCTGGCCGCCGGCTGCACCGTGGTGCACAAGCCCGCGGAGTGGAGCCCGTTCACCGCCACCCTCCTGGCCGAGCTCGCCCTCGAGGCCGGACTCCCGCCCGGGGTGCTCAACGTGGTCCACGGCATGGGCGAGACCGCCGGGCGGGCCCTCACCCAGCACCCGGCCGTCAAGGCCATCGCCTTCGTGGGCGAGTCGGCCACCGGCTCGCTCATCCAGGCTCAGGGGGCGCCCACCCTCAAGCGGGTCCACTTCGAGCTGGGCGGCAAGAACCCGGTGATCGTGTTCGACGACGCCGACCTCGACCGCGCCGTCGACGCCATGGTGTTCATGATCTACAGCCTCAACGGCGAGCGCTGCACCAGCTCCAGCCGGGCCCTGGTGCAGAAGTCGGTCCACGACCAGGTCTGCGAGCGGGTGGCCGACAAGATGCGGCGGGTCCCGGTGGGGCACCCGCTCGACCCGGCTGCGGTGATCGGTCCGTTGATCCATCCCCGCCACCACGAGAAGGTCTGCAGCTATGTGGAGGTGGCCCGTGCCGACGGGGCCACCGTCATCGAGGGCACCGGGTGGACCGATGCTCCCGAGGGTGGGAGCTGGGTGGCGCCCATGCTGTTCACCGGGGCCACCGGTGAGATGCGCATCGCCCGGGAGGAGATCTTCGGTCCGGTGCTGACAGTCATCCCCTTCAGCGACGAGGCCGATGCCGTCAAGATCGCCAACGACGTGGACTACGGCCTGGCCGGCTACCTCTGGACCGGCGACGTGGGTCGGGCCCACCGGGTGGCCCAGGCGCTCGACGCGGGCATGATCTGGGTGAATTCGCAGAACGTGCGCCACCTGCCCACCCCGTTCGGCGGCATGAAGGCCAGCGGCATCGGGCGCGACGGGGGCGACTGGAGCTTCGACTTCTACATGGAGACCAAGAACATCGCCGTGGCCCTGGGCACCCACCCGATCCCCGATCTGGCCACCGAGGGCTGACGTGAGCCTGTACTACGTCCAGAAGCTGCTCTACCAGCTCAACCGGGACCCGGCGCTGCAGGCCCGCTACCGGGAGGACCCGCACGCAGTGCTCGAGGGCTACGAGCTCACCGGCGAGGAGGTCGAGGCCCTGGCGGAGCCCGACATCGGCCTGCTGTA
>JBFINV010000263.1:0-3689 GCA_041611015.1 Acidimicrobiales bacterium
CCTCGAGCGCTTCGACGTCGTGGTCAACATCGACGTGCTGTTCCACGTGGTCGACGACCAGCGTTGGGAGCAGGCGGTGTCCAACCTCGCGGGCCACGTCGCCCCTGGGGGCCACCTGGTCATCCAGGAGGCGCTGCGTGCCAGCGGCGACACCACCCCCTCGGCCCACCACATCCACTTCCGGACCCTCGACGACTACCGGCGGGTCCTCGAGGGCTGGAGGCTGCTGGACCATCGCCCCTATGTCCTCCCTGAGGCTGGCACCACCAAGGATCTACTGATCTGGGTCCGGGACTGAGTCGGTGGCCGGAGTGGACCCCTGCCCCCTGTGCGCCGGTCGGTCCGCCACCCCCCTACGGTCCTACCCCTACGCCTCAGCCTTCGCCGCCCTCCGGGAGCGCTTCGGGCCCGGCGTCTCCGGGGACCTCGAAGCCCGGTACAGCCCCGAGCCCGAGGCCCGGTTGCTGGCGTGCCGGGGCTGCGGGCTCTGGCGGTTCTCGCCGCTGAACCCGGGCGGACCCGACTTCTACGACGCGCTCGCCAGCTCCGATCGGTACTACGGCACCCATCGCTGGGAGTACGAGATCGCCCTCGACCTGCTCGAGCCGGGGGCCAGGGTGCTCGACGTGGGCTGCGGGCGCGGCGACTTCCTGGTGGGGGCCCGAGCACGAGGGGCCTCGGTGGTGGCGGCGGAGACCAACCCCGAGGCCGCGGCCCATCTTCGCGAACGGGAGATCCCCAACCACACCGGCGACCTGGCCGCGCTGGATCGCCCGTGCGACATGGTCTGCGCCTTCCAGGTCTTCGAGCACCTGCCGTCGGTGATGGAGGTCGCGGGGGCGATGGCGACCCGGCTGGAGCCGGGCGGGCAGATGCTGGTGTCCGTGCCAAACCGGGAGCGGCTGTCGGCACTCGGTCGGCTCGAACCGCTGGACATGCCGCCGCACCACGTGTCCCGCTGGGGCCACGAGCAGCTGGCCTGGCTGGGCCGGCGCCTCGGCCTCGACCTGGTCGAGGTCCACTTCCAGCGCCGGTCGGGCCCCGCCGCTGCCAAGGTGGTGTACCACCGGCTGCGCCGGGGCGCGGTCGGGCTGGGCTCGGGGGATGCGCACCCGGGTCCGGTCGCCACCCTCACGCGGGCGCGATTCGGCAACACCATGTTGGGGCACTACCAGCGGCGCTGAGGCCGGCACCGTCGCTCGTAGGCTGGAGGCCATGAGCGACGTGGTCATCGAGACGGCACCACTCGGCCCCCAGTGGCCGACCGTCGACCCCTTCTTGTTCTGTGCCCACCACGACGACACCTATCCCGCCGGCAACGGCCGCAACGGGCCCGTGGCGTCGCTCGACGGCCGAGACCTGGGCCAGGACTTCGCCGGCCTCGACGGCTGGAACATGTACCACGGCACCACCGTGCCCGGGTTCCCGCACCATCCGCACCGTGGCTTCGAGACGATCACATTCGTGCGTCGGGGCCTGGTCGATCACGCCGACTCTCTCGGCGCCGCCGCCCGGTACGGGCGCGGTGACGTGCAGTGGATGACCGCGGGCGCGGGGATCGTGCACTCCGAGATGTTCCCGCTGGTCGACGAGGCTGGCCCGAACCACCTGCAGCTCTTCCAGATCTGGCTCAACCTGCCCGCGGTCGACAAGCTGGTGGAGCCTCACTTCACGATGTTCTGGGCGGACCAGATCCCTCAGCTGGAGGTCGACGGTCCGGCGGGGGCCCGCACCACCGTCACCGTGATTGCCGGCCGGCTCGCCGGTCTGGAGCCGCCCCCGCCCCCACCCGCGTCCTGGGCCGCTCACCCCGAGGCCGATGTCGCGCTCTGGCACGTGCGCATGGACCCCGGCGCCGCCTGGGAGCTGCCGCCCGCCGCAGGTGAGCAGACGATCCGCACCCTGTACCTCTACGACGGCGATGCGCTGCACGTCGGCGACGCCGTTGTGGACTCCTCGACGGGCGCCCGGATCAGCTGTGACCGGCCGGTCACCCTCCGAGCCGGGTCCGGCGGGATAGAGGCGATGGTGCTGCAAGGCCGCCCGATCAGTGAGCCGGTCGCGCAGTACGGCCCGTTCGTGATGAACGACCGGGCCGGGATCGAGCAGGCATTCGTCGACTACCAGCAGACCGGCTTCGGCGGCTGGCCCTGGCCCCGCCCCGACCCGGTCCACACCGACGCCGAGGGCCGGTTCGCTCGCCACGCCGACGGGCGGGTCGAGCGGGTGTCGGTGAGCTGACGCCGATGCAACCGAGAGACCGGCGTGGGCCCGGGCTGCTCGACGGCATCCGGGTCGCCGACTTCACGACGGTGGTGATGGGCCCCCTGGCCACCCGGATGCTGGGCGACATGGGCGCCGACGTCATCCGGGTCGAGGCCCCCGGCGGCGACATCATCCGCGACTACGCCCCGATGCGCAGCGACAAGATGAGCGCGTTCACCATCAACCTGAACCGCAACAAGCGCAGCATCGTGCTCGACCTCGGTACCGAACCGGGCCGGCAGGCCGCCTTGGACCTGGTGGCGACCTGCGACGTGTTCGTCGCCAACCACCGGCGGGCGGCGTTGGCCCGGTTGGGGCTCGACGAGGCCCGCGTCCGAGCCGTCCGGCCCGACATCGTGTACTGCGTCGCCAACGGCTGGGGCAGCGACGGACCCTACGCCGACCGGGCGGCGTACGACGACGTCATCCAGGCTGCCTCGGGGCTGGCGTCGATGTTCGCCTGGACCGGCCCCGAGCCGATGCTGGTGCCGAGCATCATCGCCGACAAGGTCGCCGCGCTCCACATCGCCTTCGCGATCGCGGCGGCCCTGCGCGGCCGAGCGGTGACGGGCCGAGGCGAGACCATCGAGGTACCCATGGCCGAGACGGTGGCCGCCTTCAACCTGGTGGAGCACCTGAGCGGGCTGACCTTCGAGCCGCCGGACGGCGACTTCAGCTACATGCGGGTGCGCACTCCCCACCGCCGACCGCGGCGCACCGCCGACGGCTGGATCGTGATCCTGCCCTATTCCGACGAGGCCTGGCACCTGTTCTTCGAGCTGGGCGGTCGGTCCGACCTGCGCCACGACCCGCGCTTCGCCACCGCTGCCGACCGGGTGGACAACGCCGATGTGCTGTACGCCGCGATGGACGACATCGTGGCTACCCGGACCACCCAGGAGTGGATGGAGCTGTGCGTGGCCAACAGCATCGCAGCCTCGCCGGTCGTCGACATCGAGCACATCGCCGCGGACCCCCATTTCGACGCGGTCGGCCTGATCGCCGAGGCCGACCATCCCACGGAGGGCCCCATCCGCTACGTGCGCGACCCGATCAGGGTGAATGGCGAGGTCTCACCGCTGCGGCGGGCTGCACCCAGGCTGGGCCAGCACAGCGCCGAGATCCTCACCGAGCTGGGGTACGGCCCCGACCGGATCGCGGAGATCACGGGTGGCGGGAGCGACACGGACCCGGAGACCTCCAGCCCCGATCTGTGAGAACAGATCCACGCCGATCTGTGAGAACAAATCCGCCGATCTGTGAGAACAAATCCACGCCGATTTCTTCTCACAGATCCGGGAGGACGGCCGAACCTGCGCCGATTTCTTCTCACAGATCCGGGAGGATGGCCGAACCTGCGCCGATTTCTTCTCACAGATCCGGGAGGATGGCCGAACCTGCGCCGATTTCTTCTCACAGATCCG
>JBFINV010000264.1:0-3667 GCA_041611015.1 Acidimicrobiales bacterium
CCTTCCTCAACGAATTCGTCGAGGCGATCCGCACCAACACCCAGCCGGATTTCAAGCGACGTTATAGAGACAATGACGTTCTGTTGCTCGACGACATCCAGATCATGGAGGGCAAGGAGGGACTCCAGGAGGAGTTCTTCCACACGTTCAACGAACTCCATCAGAACAACAAACAGATCGTTCTGTCGTCGGATCGCACGCCCGACGCGATGCCGACCCTCGAGGATCGGCTGCGCAATCGGTTCAAGTGGGGCTTGATCACCGACATCCAGCGCCCCGATCTCGAGACCCGCCTGGCCATCCTCCGCAAGAAGGCCGAGCGGGAGACCCAGCCGGTGCCCTTCGAGGTGCTCGAGTACATCGCCAGCCACGTGACCGACAACATCCGGGAGCTGGAAGGGGCCCTGATCCGGGTGTGCGCCTTCGCCAGCCTCAACGACCTCCCCCTCACCGTCGACATCGCCACCGAGATCCTCCGGGATCTGGTGGCCACCCGCCAGCCCCGACCCATCACCCCGGACCTGATCATCGACACCACGGCCCTGGTCTTCGGCTTCACCCGCGAGGAGATCATCGGCCAGCGTCGCCACCGCCCCCTCGTGACCGCCCGCCAGATCGCCATGTACGTCTTCCGTGAACTCACCGATCTCAGCTACCCGGCCATCGCCCGGGAGTTCGGTGGTCGGGACCACACCACCGTGATCCATGCGGTCGACAAGATCAGCTCGCTGATGTCGGACCGCCGCCAGATCTACGATCAGGTCACCGAGCTCACCCAGGCCATCCGCTCCGGCGGTTGAGGCCCCCGACCCCGCCGTTCGACCCGGCCCGGCGGCTGGGGACACCTCTGGGGACGAGCCGACCAGCGCCGGGGACAACCAGGCCCGCCTCCGGAGCGACCCAGGCGGACCCCCGGATACCGCCGACGAGATCAACAGCCGGGCCCACACCCTCCACCTCCTACCTGACCAGGGCAAATAGGGTGTTGCCCACAAATCCACACACCTACTACCACTACTGATCTTCCTTCATCATCTCCCCAGCTGTGCAGCACCGGCTGTGCACGTCCACCACCGAACGAGAAAGCGACTCAACCGTGAAGTTCCGATGCGAGCGTGAGGTGCTTGTCGACGCGCTCAACACCGCCGGTCGTGCCGTGTCCCCACGCGGTGCCGGTCAGCCGGCGCTGGCGTATCTCCGACTCGAGCTGAACGGCGACGACCTCATGCTCACCGGCAGCGATCTGGACCTGACGATCAGCGTGTCGGTCGAGGTGGCCGGGGTCGAGGACGGGGTGGCCGCGGTGCCGGCGAAGCTGCTGTCCGACGTGGTGCGCGCCGTCGAGCCCGGCGCAGTGGAGGTGGCCGGCAACGGCGGCGATGCCCACATCACCGCAGGACGCTCCCAGTTCACGTTGCGGACGTTCCCCGCCGACGAGTACCCCCAGCTCGACGAGGTGGGTGGCGACGGCGTGTCGATCGACGCCACGGCCCTGGGCGAAGCCCTGCGCCAGGTGGTCCCGGCAGCCAGCTCCGACGACTCCCGCCCGATCCTGACCGGCGTCCTGATGGCCGCCGAGCCCGACGGCCTGCGCCTGGTCGCGACCGACTCGTACCGGCTGTCGGTCCGGGACCTACCGGGAGCGTCGGTGCTGAAGGAGGAGCAGAGCATCCTGGTACCGAGCCGGGCCCTGACCGAGCTGGCGCGCCTGCTCGCCCACGCGGAGCAGGCCACCGTGTATCTGGGGGACCGTGACGCGTCGTTCGAGGTCGACAACGTCAGGGTCACCACCCAGCTCATCGCCGGCGACTTCCCGAACTACCGGGGTCTGATCCCCGAGAGCAACCCCAACAAGCTGACGGTCGGTCGGTTGGCGCTCCTCGACGCCGTGCGCCGGGTGCGGCTCCTGGCCCAGGAAGCCACCCCGGTCCGGCTCGGGATGTCATCCGATGGCTTGGAGCTGGTGGCCATGACCCAGGATGTGGGCCAGGCCCACGAGTCCGTCGATGCGTCCTATGAGGGTGAGGACCTCACGGTGGCGTTCAACGCCGACTATCTGTCGGTGGGCCTCGACGTGGCTCCCGGCGACGAGGTCACCCTGGAGACCGTCGACGCCCTGAAGCCCGCCCTGTTGCGGGCGCCCGACCACCCCGAGTTCTTGTATCTGTTGATGCCCGTGCGGGTCTCCTGAGGGGGCGTGGCCGAGCTCCGCCGCCTCTGGCTGCACGACTTCCGGAACTACCACGAGCTCGATCAGCGCTTCGACGCGGGCCGGATCGTCATCAGCGGCGCCAACGGCCATGGCAAGAGCAACGTCGTCGAAGCCGTCGCCTACCTGGGCTCGCTGGCGTCGTTTCGGGGGGCCCCGCCCGACGCGCTGATCCGGCTGGGTGCGGACCAGGCGGTGATCCGGGCCCAGGTGGTCAGCGGGGGCCGGGACCTGCTGCTGGAGGCAGTGATCGTGCGGGGCCGAGCGAACCGGATCCAGGTCAACAAGCAGAAGCTGGGTCGGGCCCGGGACCTGATCGGCATGCTGCCGGTGACCGTGTTCGGACCCGACGACCTGGAGCTGGTCAAGGCCGGTCCCGGGCTGCGGCGGCGTTTCCTCGACGACTTGCTGGTGCAGCTGCATCCCCGAAACGACCAGCTACGGGGTCAGCTCGAGAAGATCCTGAAGCAGCGGAACGCGCTCTTGCGCTCCGCAGGTGGCCGCCGCTCGCCCGAGGTCGACGCCACCCTGCGGGTGTGGAACGACAAGCTGGCCGAGGTGGGTGACGCCTGGGGCCGGGCCCGCCAGGCACTGGTGCAGGCCCTGGCCCCACGCGTCGACGATGCCTACCGACAGCTCGCCGGCGCCGGGCACCCGGTGACGCTGGACTACAGGCCCCCGTGGCTCGAGCGCGGTCTGCTCGCCGAGCTCGAGGCCGCTGCTGGCGACGAGCTGCGGCGAGGGACGACGCTCGTCGGCCCTCATCGCGACGAAGTGGACATCGCCCTGGCAGCGATGCCGGCGCGGACGCACGGCTCCCAGGGAGAGCAACGTACCCTGGCCCTCGCCCTGCGGATCGCTGGTCATCACGAGCTGGCGACGGTGGCCGGCACCAGCCCGGTGCTGCTGCTCGACGACGTGTTCTCCGAGCTCGATGAGGACCGCGCCGCCGCGCTGCTCGACCTGCTGGTGGCCGACCAGACTGTGATCACCACCGCTGCAGCCACCCCACCGGTCTCGGGCCCGGTGCAGCACCTGCGGGTCCGGGAGGGGGCGATCGCGCCGCCGGACTGACCGCCGCTTCGAGACACGACGTGAGCGGGATTTCGCGCGAAGGTGGGTCCGTGCCCTGGGAGCCACTTCCCGACGTCGGCCGTCAGCCCAGGCCGCTCTCCGAGCCGCTGGATCGCCTGCTCGACGACCTCGCCGGGGTCTCGGCCTCGACGGTCGAGGCCATCATCGAGCAGTGGCCGGCGATCGTGGGCGAGGCCCTGGCCACCCGCTCGGCACCCGTCAAGCTGGCCGACTCGGTGCTGTCGGTCCGCACCGACGACGCCGTGGTCGCGAGCGAGCTGCGCTGGCTCGAGCCCACCATCGTCGAGCGGATCTCCGAGCTGGCCGGAGGCCCGCCGCTGGCGGGCGTCAAGGTCCTGGTGGGCCCGGCGCGACCGGGTCCCG
>JBFINV010000265.1:0-3656 GCA_041611015.1 Acidimicrobiales bacterium
GCCCTGCTGGGGCTGTGCTCGGGCGACGCCGTCGAGGTGAGCGTCGAGGAGGGCTCCGACCTCGTGCTCCGAGCCGGCGCCCCTCCGGTGATCGACGGCGAGGTGGACGACCGGATGCGGGTGGGCTGCGGCTCGGCCGCCATCGGCATGTTCGCCGGACAGTGGGCCCCGTACGTGGACGAGGTGGTCGTGGTCGACGACCACATCACCGGGGTGCTCACCGAGCACCAAGCCGGGGTGGTGCTGGGCATCCCACCCAGCGGGATCAGGCTGCGGGGCCGCAGGTCGACACCGGGCCGCTACTTCGAGATCGCGAACCCCGGCGACGGCTGGGGCGGCACCGACATCGACGATCCGCTCGAGGTCGTCGCCGGGTTCAAGCCCCGGATCGCCCGGGCCGGGCAGACGCTGCTCATGATCAGCACGACTGGCACCGACCACGCCTTCTACGTGCTGGACGGGGACCTCACCCCCCAGCCGGCCGAGCTGCCGGAGGCGCTTCACGAGTCGGTCGAACGGGTGCGCGCCAACTGCGAGCCCACCATG
Organism: Acidimicrobiales bacterium; assembly: GCA_041611015.1. GTDB lineage: Bacteria > Actinomycetota > Acidimicrobiia > Acidimicrobiales > UBA8592 > JBFINV01. The sequence goes on from JBFINV010000265.1 coordinate 547, forward strand.
ACCTCGGTGCTCTTCATGGCCGGCGCCGGCGGATCGCTCCGCTCCGGTGTGACCCACGATCCCGTGGGTCTGACCCGATCGGTGCGTGCCCACGACACCAGGCTGACCTGTGGCGGCGCCCCCACCTACGTCTGGCCCGGAGGAGGCATCACCTTCATGGTGGACGTCACCCGTACCCCCCCGGGGTCCTTCGGGTACGTACCCACCCCGGCGCTGGTCGCGCCCGTGGAGTTCACGCTCCCGGCGCAGACCTACATCGAGCTCGGCGGCCACGCGGATTCGATCGTGCCTCTCGAGGCGGCCCTCGTCGAGGCCCGAGCCCGGCTCATCAGCTCGGACCCGCGCAACCCCTGGCCCGCTGACCCATCGGCCGATCCCGATGCCTGACCCGGGACCGCAGGCCGCACTGAGCTCCAACGGGAGGAAGCTCCACCTGCAGCACGGTCCCATCGATCTGATCATCGAGGTCGATGGCTCGCCGAGCGCACGCGCTGCCGCGCACCGAGCGGCATGCAGGGGCTTCGATGGTCTGCTCGCGGAGCTGGTCGCCGAGCTCCCGTTGCTGCGGACGGCCCTGGGCGCCGGACAACCACCGTCGCCGTCGGGGGCGGTGGCAGGCCGCATGGTGGCGGCGGTCGCCCCCCACCGCCACGAGGAGCTGGTCTCACCCATGGCTGCTGTGGCGGGTGCGGTCGCAGACGAGGTGGGCTCCGCCCTCTCCGCAGCCGCGCCGCTCGATCGTTGGTTCGTGAACAACGGCGGCGACATCGCCTTCGGTCTGGCACCCGGACAGCGATACTGTACGGGCCTGGTGGTCGACCCCCGCCACGCCACAGCGGCGGCGACGATCACCATCGATGCCGACTCGGACGTGCGCGGCATCGCCACCAGCGGGCGTCTTGGCCGCAGCTTCTCGCTGGGCATCGCCGACGCGGTCACCGTGCTCGCGCCCACCGCCGCGGCTGCCGACGCCGCGGCCACCCTCATCGCCAACCACGTCGATCCGGGCCCCCACGCCGCCATCACGCGCCGGCCGGCAGTCGAGCTCGACCCCGACAGCGACTTGCGCGATCGCCTGGTGGTGATCGAGGTGGGCGACCTCACCGGGGCCGAGATCCACGATGCGCTCACCCGGGGGCTGGTCCGGGCGGAGTCGTACGTGGAGCAGGGCCACATCGCTGCTGCGGTGCTCCACCTGGCGGGCCAGGTCGCGGCCACGAGCGCGACCCCGCTGACGTCGCTCGAGCCCGCAACCGGACCTCGCCCGGTTGGGAGCGGGTGGCGGTGATCGACGAGCCGTACCAGCTGGAGGAGCAGATCGGGTTCCTGCTCCGCAAGGCCAACCAGCGCCACCGGGCCATCTTCAATCTCGAGGTCGACAACGAGATCGCACCGGCGCAGTTCGCGGCGTTGGCCAAGCTCCACGAGATCGGCCCGGTCTCCCAGAACCAGCTGGGCCGCCTGATCGCGCTGGACTCCGCGACCATCACCGGTGTGGTGGAGCGGCTGACGGCGGCGGGCTATGTACGCAGCGAGCGGTCGAGCGACGATGCCCGGCTACGTCTGGTGCAGCTGACGCCCGCGGGGCGGAGCGTCATCGAGCGCCTGCTGCCGGTGGCCAGACGGATCACCGACGCCACCCTCGAACCGCTCACGGACTGCGAGGCTGCCACCCTGCTCAGACTCCTGGACAAGATCGGGCGGTGAGCGGCAACCGTCGGGGAGCCCGCGCCGACCTCTGGTCAGCGGAGTCCATCCTCGCCGACGATCTCCTCCACCCTGAGGCCACCGACGCGAGGGAACGGGCGGCCTCCGTCGGTGACCGCTACCGCCAGAACCAGCTCGTCGGCCGCCGGTCCGTCCGGGATCCGGAGCTCGACCGCGTCGAAGTGGCTGCGCACGAACGCGGCGTTGCGGTGATGCAGCGGGATGTCCAGGGTGCACCCGGGACCGCCACGCTTCTTGGCGGACGGGATGATCGACTTCCCTCCACCGCAGGCCTCCCGGAGGGGCGCACCCAGCGCCGGATGGAGCAACGCCGCCGCATGCTCGAGCTCCCCGCCGGTCCCGACGATGACTCCCTTGCCGTAGCTGTGGACCGGCCGCCCCTCGAGCTGCGCCACCGCCAGCCCGGCGAGCTCCTCGGCCAGCCATCTGCTGGCCTCGATCAGCGGCTCGAGATCCTCCACGTAGCGGTCGACAAAGGGGTTGCCGAGAACGGCTGCCGCGGTCACTCGTCTGATCGGTTCGGCGAGCTGGCGGCCGATCTCGAACCGCTTGTCCTCGAGGACCGTCTGGGTCCGGCGAACGACGATGTCGGACTCCGCCATCGCTCCTCCTCGAGGCCGAAGGACTCGCTCGTACACGAGCGGCTGAGGCGACGCTAGCCAGCGCAACCACCGCCGGGCAAGGCTTCCACTACTCTCGCGGGCGACGCCTGGCCTGGAGGTCATCCCATGAAGCGAGCCCTGATCGTGGTCGACGTCCAGAACGACTTCTGCGAGGGAGGGTCGCTGGCCGTCGACGGAGGCAGCGCAGTGGCCGAGCGGATCTCTGCCCATCTCCGTGACCGGGCCGACCAGTACGAGACCATGGTCGCGACCCGCGACTGGCACATCGACCCCGGCGACCATTTCGCAGCGGGCGAGCCGGACTACGAGACCACCTGGCCCCGCCACTGCGTCGCCGACACGCCCGGTGCCGAGTTCCACCCGGCAGTGAACACGCACATCGACTTCGCCGACGCCGTCGACGCGGTCTTCTCCAAGGGCCAGTACGCCGCCGCGTACAGCGGGTTCGAAGGGGTCGATCCGGAGGGGGCCACCCTCGACGCCCACCTCCGAGCCCGGCGGGTGGACTCGGTCGACGTGGTCGGCCTGGCGACCGACCACTGCGACAAGGCCACTGCGATGGACGCCATCGAGCTCGGCTACCACGTGCGACTGCTGACGGACCTGTGCGCAGGGGTCGCACCGCACACCACGGCGCAGGCGATCGCCGAGATGTCGGCACACGGCGTCGAGATCATCGAGCGCTGACTGCGGTTGGGCCGGCCCGGCTCCCGGGAGGGTCCTGCGATCGAGGTCGGCGGTGGGTCAGGCGCTGCTCGC
>JBFINV010000266.1:0-3578 GCA_041611015.1 Acidimicrobiales bacterium
ATGCCCGCCACGCCGACGTGGTGATCAACGCCACCTCGATCGGCATGGCCGGCACCCCGGCTGCAGGCGCCTGCCCGGTGCCGTTGGACGTGCTGCACCCCGGCCAGGTGGTGGCCGACCTGGTCTACCACCCGCGATACACCCCCTTGCTGGAAGCCGCGGACCAGGTGGGGGCCACCACCGTCGGGGGCCTGAGCATGCTCGTGCACCAGGCGGCCCGCCAGTTCCGGCTGTGGACCGGGGAGGCCGCGCCGCTCGAGGCCATGACCGCAGCCGCCAGCAAGGCGATCGGCAGCGGCCGGTGACCGGGCCCCTCTCCGTCGTGGGGTTCGTGGGGTTGACCGGGCTCTCCGTCGTGGGGTTCGTGGGGTTGACCGGGCTCTCCGTCGTGGGGTTCGTGGGGTTGACCGGGCCCGTCCCTGTCGTGGGGTTCGTGGGATCGGCCGAGGCGATCGGTTCCGGCCGGTGACCGGGCTCTCCGTCGTGGGGTTCGTGGGGTTGGGCCAGCCGATCGAGGTCGTGGTGTTCGTGGGGTTGGGTCAGGGCCGGTGAGCGAGGCCCTCTACGTGGTCGTGTTCGCCGCGCTCGGGGTGGTGGCCGGGCGCATGCTGCGTCCCACCGTGGCCCGGTTCGATGCCGAAGTACCGGCGCGCTGGCCCATCCCAGAGGTGCTGACCGGGCTCCTCTTCGGCCTGGCTGCCGCCCAGTACGGCGACTGGCGCCTGGCCGCCATGCTGGTGCTGATGGCGGTCTCGGTGGCCCTGACCATCGTGGACCTGGTGCAGTACCGGCTCCCGAACGCCATCTTGTTCCCCGGCATGGCGGCCAGCGCCGTGATCATCGTCGTGGGCGAGCTGCTCGACGGCGACACCAGCGCCATCGGGCACGCGGCCATCGGGGCCGTGCTCTACTCCGCCCTCCTGCTCGCCGTCCACCTGCTCAACCCCGCGGGCATGGGGTTCGGAGACGTGAAGTTGGCCCTGCTCCTCGGCGCCTTCGCAGGCTGGGTGGCGGACTCGAGGCTCGACGCGGTGCGCGCGGTGCTGATCGCCCTGTTCATCGGCTCGGCGCTGGGCGTGGTGCTGGGCCTGGGGCGGGTCGTGGTGCAGCGTCTGGGCCGCAGCTTCCTGCCCGACCCCGAAGAGGGCAGCGCCGGGCCCGGGGTCCGGCACACCACGTTCCCGTTCGGGCCGCCGCTGATGGTCGGGGCCATCCTGGTGGCCCTGTACCCGGCAGCCTTGATCGGATGACCGGCACCGGTACCCTCGCTGGCATGGCCGGAACGACGCGGGTCGACGTGGCGCTCGGCGAGCGGGCCTACCCGGTGCTCGTGGGGCGGGGCGCCCGCCACGAGCTGGCCGAGCTGCTGCCCGAGAGCGCGGTCCGGGCTGCGGTGGTGACCCAGCCCGGGATCGATCTCGCGGTCGACCCCGGCAGGGAGCACCAGGTGTTCGCAATCGGCGACGGCGAGCAGGCCAAGACCCTGGCCACAGTGGAGGATCTGTGCCGTCGCTGGACCCAGTGGGGTCTCACCCGGGCCGACGTTGTGGTGGCCGTCGGCGGTGGGCTGGTCACCGATGTCGCCGGCTTCGCCGCCGCCGTCTACCACCGGGGGGTGGCCGTGGTCCACGTGCCCACCACCCTGCTGGGCCAGGTCGATGCCGCCATCGGGGGCAAGACCGGGGTGAATCTGCCCGAAGGCAAGAACCTGGTGGGCGCGTTCTGGCAGCCCGCGGCCGTGGTGTGCGACACCGCGGTGCTCGACACCCTGCCCGAGCGGGAGTGGCGGTGCGGCTACGGCGAGATGGCCAAGTACCACTTCATCGGTGCCGGCGACCTGCGAAACCTCTCGCTCGACGATCAAGTGCTGCGGAGCGTGCGCCTGAAGGCCGAGGTCGTCGCCGCGGACGAGCGGGAGGGCGACCGGCGGGCGGTGCTCAACTACGGCCACACCCTGGCCCACGCTCTCGAAGTGGCCGGCGACTACGACCTGCGTCACGGCGAGGCCGTGGCCGTCGGCCTGGTGTACGCCGCAGAGCTGGCGCGCCGGTTGGGTCGAATCGGTGACGAGCGGGTGGCCGAGCACCGGGCCGTGGTGGGCTCGTTCGGCCTCGACCACCGGCTCCCGCCCGGAACCGACCACGATCAGATCCTGGAGCTGTTCTCGCGCGACAAGAAGGCGGTGGCGGGGATCACGTTCGTCCTCGACGGACCGCGGGGCGTCGAGCCCGTCCGGGTGGACGACGAGGCCGCCCTGCGCGCCGCACTGGAGTCGATGGAACGATGAGCAGCACCGTGGTGTTGCTGTCGGGGCCCAACCTCAACCTGCTCGGCACCCGTGAGCCCGAGGTGTACGGGCCGGAGACCCTCGAGGATCACGTGGCCCGGGCCCGGGCTGCAGCGGCGGCCCACGGGCTGACGATCGAGCACCACCAGTCCAACCACGAAGGCGAGCTCGTGGAGGCCATCCACGCCGCACGCGACAACGCGGCAGCGATCATCATCAACCCCGGGGCGCTCACGCACTACGCCTGGAGCATCCACGACGCCCTCGCCGCCTTCGACGGCCCGGTGGTCGAGCTGCACCTGTCCAATCCCAACGCCCGGGAGCCGTGGCGTCACACCTCGGTGATCGCACCCGTGGCCACTGGCACGATCGTCGGCTTCGGCGGGTACGGCTACCAGCTCGCCGTCGACGCGGTCGCCCAGGCACTGCAGTGAGCAGGGCCGGCGAGCTCCCCCCGATGCCGCGGCAGGGCCGGCTCGACGCCGTGCAGCGCCTGGTCGTCGAGCGCGACGCTGACGCGATGCTCGTGACCGACCCGGTCAACGTGCGCTACCTCAGTGGGTTCACCGGCACCGGCGCCCTCGGCGTCCCGGCCGAGGGCCGACCTCATCTGCTGACCGATCGCCGCTACCAGGGCCGGGCCGAGGCCGAGGTGGAGGCCGCAGGCGTAGCGCTCGACGTGGCCTTCGCCGGCCGCGACGACCTCGGCTGGCTCGGCGACCCCGAGCGGGGGGCGCGCCTGTTGGTGGAAGCCGAGCACCTGACCCTCGCTGCCGCTGCCGCCATCGAGTCGGAGCGCCCCCGCGTCGAGCTCGTGGCCAGCGAGAGGGTGGTGCTCGGGCTGCGGCTGGCCAAGGACGACGGCGAGCTGGCTCGCCTGTCCTGCGCGGCCCGGATCGCCGCGGCCGTCCTCGCCGAGGTCGGGGAGCGCCTCCAGGCGGGAATGACCGAGATCGAGGTCGCCAAGCTGGCCGAGGGGCTGCTCGACGAGCGGGGCTCGGACGGGCCGGCCTTCGACATCCTGGTCGCGAGCGGGCCCAATGCCGGTTCGCCCCACTGGTCCAGCAGCGATCGCCGGATCCGGGCCGACGAGCCGGTCCTGGTCGATCTGGGTGCGGTGGTCGACGGCTACCGCTCCGACGTCGCCCGGGTCCTCTGCGTGGGTCCGCTCACCGGTGAGGCGGCCGAGGCCCTGGAGGTGGCCGTGGAGGCCCACCGAGCCGCCGCTGGAGCCCTGTCCTCTGCGGCATCGTGCGCCGAGGTCGACGAGCAGGCCCGCCAGGTCATCGCC
>JBFINV010000267.1:0-3571 GCA_041611015.1 Acidimicrobiales bacterium
ACCGCCGAGCTGTTCGTCGACATGTGGAGCACCAACTGCGGGCTCAACGTCCAGATCGACCAGTTCGACCAGTCCGAGCTGATCACCAAGGCCATCACCGGTGACTTCGAGGTTTTCCTCTGGCGCAACCACGGCCAGGGCAACCCGGGCCTGGAGCTCATCTGGTGGCACAGCCGCCACGCCCAGGGTCTGGCGCTGAACTTCGGGCGCATCGTCGACACCGATCTCGACGCATTGCTCGAGGCCACCTGGGCCACCACCGACGAGGCCGAGCTCGACAGCCTGGGCCAGGACATCAACCGCCTGTTCGCGGAGAGGGTCTACAACCTCTGGCTCAACACCACGGTGTGGGCCAACCCGTACTCGGCACAGACACACGGCATCGGAGTGATGAACCTTCCGAGCGGCAACATGGGCCAGACCGGCATCGCCGGCCGCACCTGGGTGCAGGAGGCCTGGAAGGAAGGATGAGCCCGGCGCCCGGCCGGTGAAGGGGGGAGCCTCATGACCAGGGGGACGGTGCGGCGGTGACGGTGGTCATCGTCATCGCCGTGCTCTTCGCCCTGCTGGTCGCCTGGGTCGTGAAGACGGCTGGGTGGAGGTTCGCGCTCCAGCGTCTCGGTGGCGCAGTTCTGATCGTCGTCCTGGTGACCTTCGGCACCACGCTGATGCTGCGCCAAGTGCCCGGCGATCCGTGCATCACCGCGCTGGGGACCGGCGCCACCGAGGAGGCGGTGGCGGAGTGTCGGGCCGATCGGGGGCTCGACGACAGCGTCGTCAGCCAGTACGGCAGCTGGGCCGGCGACGTGCTGACCGGCGACCTGGGCTATGCGCAGTACCGGACCCAGATACCACTCACCCGGGTGCTCGAGGACCGGGCCCCGCGCAGCCTGTGGCTGTTCCTCTACAGCCAGCTCATCGCGTTGGCAGTGGCGGTCCCGCTCGGGATCTGGGCGGCCTACCAGGCCGGCCGCAAGCCCCGGCCGATCCCGCTCTGGGTCCTACCCGCAGCGATGGCCGCTCTGCTCGTCGCCGGTGTCGCCGGCGGCTGGTCGCTGGCTGCGATCGTCGCGTTCGCGTTCCTGGTGCCGATCTACGTGTTCAACGGGTTCCGCGGCGGTCGGGGTGCCGACACCGTGGTCAACACCAGCGCGTTCGTGCTCCTGTCGATCCCGGTGTTCGTCCTCGGTGAGACCCTGCGATGGGTGTTCGCAGTCCAGAACGACGTCTACGACCTGGTGGGCTACAGCCCCTGGTCCGACGGGGTGGTCGCCCACTTCAAGTCGGTGTGGCTGCCCGCGCTGGTGCTCGGGCTCGCGGTGTCGCCGGTGTACCTGCGCCTGCTGCGGGCCGACATGATCCAGAACCTGCAGCAGGACTTCGTGGCCGTGGCCAAGGCCAAGGGCATGTCCAACCGTCACGTGCTGCTCCGCCACGTCCTCCGACCGTCGACGGTCACCTTGCTGACCGTGGCCGGCCTCAACATCGCCCAGCTGGTGAACGGCGCCATCGTGGTGGAGTTCATCTACGACTTCGACGGCATGGGCAGCTACCTGCTCGAAGCCGTCGCGGCGCGTGAGTTCTTCCCGGTGCAGACCCTGGTGGCGATCGTGTCCGTCCTCTTCGTGCTGACCAACACCGTGATCGACGTGGTCTACACCAGCATCGATCCCCGGGTTCGTCTGGAGGACGAGCGATGACCGACGCCGTGCTCACCCCCGAGGCCCTGGCGCCAGCCACCACCGAGGCCCCGCCCAAGGTGAGCCGAAACCTGCTGTTCGACTTCGCGGTGGCATGGCTGGTGCTGGTGGTGCTGCTCACGATCTTCGGGGAGCTGCTGCCCTTCGTCGACGACCCCGACGAGCGCAACGCCGACCTCATCAACGCCGGGCCGTCGTGGAGCAACTGGTTCGGGAACGCGTCGTTCGGCCAGGACGTCTTCTCCAGGGTGGTGGTCGGGGGCCGGATCTCTCTGTTCGTGGCCGCAGTGGTCACCGCGATCGGCATCACGGTGGGCGGCGCCCTGGGGCTCCTGGCCGGCTATCTCCGGGGTTGGGTGGACTCCGTGGTCCGCCTCATAATCAACGTGACCCTGTCGGTCCCTGCGCTCCTGCTGGTCATCTTCATCGTGGCCGTCCGGGGCCAGTCCCTGGCCAACGTCATCCTGGCGGTCAGCCTGCTGGCCATCCCCGCGCTGGCCCGCATCGTCCGGGCCAGCACCCTGCAGGTGGCCGATCGGGAGTACGTGAAGGCGGCCGAGGTGGTGGGCGCCACCCGGACCTCCATCCTGTTGCGCGAGGTGCTGCCCAACGTCATGCCCACCCTGATCTCGTTCGCCTTCCTCACCACCGGGATCGTGCTCGTCGCCGAGAGCTCGCTGTCCTACCTCGGGCTCAGCGTCGAGGCGCCCACCATCACCTGGGGGTCGATCATCGCCGAGGGCCGGATCAGGTTCAACGAGACCCCGCACATGGTCTTCATGCCGGCGCTGGTGCTGTTCCTCACCGTGCTCAGCCTGAACTTCGTTGGTGATCAGCTGCTGAAGAAGTTCGACATCCGGGAGTCGGCCCTGTGACCAAGAACGACGAGACGGAGGCCGCGGCCGCCCCGGTGCTGGAGGTGGAGAACCTGGTCGTCGACTTCGCCACCCCCCGGGGGACGCTGCGTGCCGTCGACGGGGTGAGCTTCAGCCTGGCCCGCCAGGAGGCGATCGGCATCGTGGGCGAGTCCGGCTCGGGCAAGTCGGTGCTCGCTCGGACCCTGCTCGACCTGCTGGCCGGCAACGGCACCCGCACCGGCACCATCCGCATCGGCGGCCGGGACATCGACAAGCTGACCAAGGCCGAGCGCAAGCACTTCTTCGGGGTCGAGGTGGCGATGGTGTTCCAGGACCCGATGACGTCGCTCAACCCGGTGAAGCGCATCGGGGCCCAGCTCACCGAGTCCATCCGCTACCACCTGGGGCTGTCCCGCGCCGATGCCGACAAGCGCGCTGTGGAGCTGCTCGACCGGGTGCACATCCCGTCGGCCCAGCAGAGGCTGCGGCAGTATCCCCAGGAGCTTTCCGGCGGGATGCGCCAACGGGTGGTCATCGCCATGGCACTGGCGTGCGAACCGAAGCTGCTGATCGCCGACGAACCCACGACCGCCCTCGACGTGACCGTCCAGAAGACCATCCTCGACCTGGTCGACGAGCTGCGTGAGCTGCGGCACATGTCGCTGATCCTGATCACCCACGACCTGGGTGTGGCCCGGGGCCGGACAGACCGGATCGGGGTCATGTACGCCGGTCGGCTCGTCGAGCATGCCCCGGCCGCGGACCTGTTCAACGACATGCGCCACCCCTACACCGAGGCCCTGCTGGAGTCGATCCCCAACACGTCGCTACCCAGCCACACCCGGCTCCGGCCGATCCCGGGCCGGCCACCGGACCTGCTGAGCCCACCGCCAGGGTGCCGCTACGCGCCCCGCTGCCGCTATGCCCAACCGGACTGCCTCGAGGAGGCGCCGGAGCTGGTGGAGGGTCGCGAGGGTCACCTCTTCGCCTGCTACCACCCGGTGGGGACGACCC
>JBFINV010000268.1:0-3549 GCA_041611015.1 Acidimicrobiales bacterium
AGCGGCAGATGTTCCAGGAGGCCCTGGACCGCTGGTGGCTCCCGGCCCTCCAGCTGTTCGGTCCCGACTCCAAGCCCGGCGACGTGCTGCTGCGCTGGCACATCAAGTCCGAGCGCAACGAGGTGCTCCGGGACCGCTGGGTCCAGAAGTACGCGCCGCTGTTGACGAGCTACGGCTTCACCATCCCCGATCCGGACCTGCGCCACGACCCCGAGACCGACCGCTGGGAGATCGGCGAGATCGACTGGGCCCCGCTGCAGGCCGCGGTGGCGAACCTGGGACCGGACTCGGCCCGGCGCATCGGCGACGCCGCCCGCCACTACGCCGACACCGCCTGGGTCCGTCAGGCCCTCGAGAGTGTGGCGGCCGCGGCATGAGGGTGTCGGCCGGCGCCCGCCTCGAAGCCGCGGTCATCGACGCCGTCGCCTCCGTGGACGATCCCGAGTATCCGGGGGTCTCCATCGTCGATCTGGGTCTGGTCGAGCGGGTCTCGGTGGCCGGCGGCCACGCCGAGGTCGAACTGGTCCCGACGTTCTCGGGTTGTCCGGCGCTGGCGATGATCGAGGCCGACGTGCGAGACGCGGTCCTCGCCGTCGACGGCATCGAGACCGCGCAGGTCGCGTTCGTGCGATCGCCGGTCTGGACCCCCGAGCGGATCACGCCAGCGGGCCAGGTCGCGCTGGCCGAGCGGTTCACGGTCGCGGTGGAGCTGAGCACTCACCCGGCGCGCTGCCCGCGCTGCGGCGGCCCCACGGTGGAGCAGTCGCCGTTCGGTCCCACCCGATGCCGGGCCGTGCACCGGTGCCCGGCCTGCGACGAGGTGGTCGAGGTGGTGCGGTGAGGATCTACGAGGTGTTCCTCAAGCGGGAGGGCAAGGAGGAGTTCCGCCACGCCGGCAGCCTCGAGGCCGCCACGCCTGAGCTGGCCCTGGTGCTGGCCCGGGAGAACTACGCCCGCCGAGCCGAGGGCGACATGATGTGGCTGGTCGACCGGGCCCACATCGTCGAAGCCGACCCGGAGTTCATCGCCCCCAACGCAGACAAGCCGCACCGGCACCACGACGGAGCCCGGGTGGCGGCTCGGCGCCGGGCTCAACGCGAGGCATCGTGAGCAGCGCCCTGCCCCCCGGCGGCCGCGAGCTGGTCCTGGCCTTCGCCGACGACGAGCACCTCATGGGCCAGCAGCACACCGAGTGGATCGGCGTGGCCCCGTTCCTCGAGGAGGACCTGGCGTTCGCATCGATCGGCCAGGACGAGCTGGGCCACGCGGCCATGCTGTACGAGCTGATCACCGACGACGTCGATGCCCTGGCTCTTCGCCGCGAGCCGGACCAGTACCGGTCGTGCTGGCTGGTGGAGGAGCCTTGCCAGGACTGGGCCGAGGCCCTGGTCCGCCACTGGCTCTACGACGCCGCAGAGGTGCTGCGCTGGCAGACGCTGGTGGGCTCGTCGGTGCCGGCGCTCGGCGAGATCGCGGCCCGGGCCCTGCGGGAGGAGGCCTTCCACCGGCGCCATGCCGACGCCATGCTCGACGCCCTGGCGGGCTCCGACGAGGCTCGGCGCCGCATCGGCGATGCGGTCCAACGGCTGCTCCCGCTCGCGTGGGGCGTGTTCGAGGCCCCACCCGACGAGGAAGCCGCCGTTGGCGCCGGGGTGGCGACCGCGAGGCTGCAGAGCCTGCGCGAGCCGTGGCTCGACGTCGTGACCCAACGCTTCGGGATCTCGGGCGGGGACGCGGCGGAGCCCGACCAACGCCAGCGCACCCGCCGGGGTCCGCATTTCCAGGCCCTGTACGACCGAATGCGCGAGGTGGTCATGATCGACCCCGGAGCCGAGTGGTGAACCGTCTACCCTCTGACGGATGAACCTGGCGATCCACCAGCTCTCCCGGGGCCCCCGGCCCCTCAAGCCGCACTTGCGCGGCTGGTCCCATGCAGCGGCCTGTGTGGCCGCCATCACCTTGTGCCCGATCGTGATCGTGCTCTCCCCCGGGGCCCGAGGCTCGGCGGCGCTCTACACCGGCGCGGTCGTCGCCCTCTTCGGCACCAGTGCCGCCTACCACCGGTTCCGATGGGGTGAACGTACGCATGCCCTGATGAAGCGGCTCGACCACTCGATGATCTTCGTGGCCATCGCCGCCACCTATTCCCCGATCGCGCTGATGACGCTCCCAGCCCGAGAAGGAAGGCTGATCCTGGTCGTGGTCTGGCTCGGTGCCGGGGCCGGCGTGGCCACCCAGCTGTTCTGGTCCGCTGCGCCTCGGTGGGTGGTCTTGACCTCCTACCTGGTCGTCGGCTGGGCCGCGCTGTTGGTGATCGACGACATCTGGCGAGCGCTGGGCGTCGCCGGGTTCGTCCTGCTGATGGTCGGCGGAATCCTCCACACCGCCGGAGCCGTCGTCTACGCCACCCGCCGGCCCGACCCCTGGCCCCGCTGGTTCGGCTTCCACGAGATCTTCCACCTCTTCGTGATCGCCGCCATCGCCTCCCACTACGTGGTGATCGCCACCATCGCCCTCCCCCGAGGCGCCGCCGCCTGATCCAGACCCTCGCTCGCCACCCACCGGCCCGGACGATGTCGATCGGGCGGGTCCGGTCGGGACTTCGGTCGCTTGCCACCCACTGGGGGCGTCGTCAGACTTGTGCCATGACCACCGATACGCCCATCACCGCCGCTGATCCCGTCCGGGCCGTGGCCGCCTTCGAGGTGGTGGAGGTCCGCGGTGGGGAGCCACTGGAGGTCGTGGCCGCGAGGATGGTGGAGCACCGGTGCGGGGCCCTGCTGGTCCGGCACCACGACGGAACGGTGGCGATCGTCAGCGAGCGGGACGTCCTCACGTCGCTGGCTCGCGGGAGCGGCGGGGACTGGGCCGTGGACCTGGCCACCGACGACCCGATCATCGTCCCCGGCGACCTTCCGATCGTCGACGCCGCCGAGGAGATGGTCGAGGCCGGTATCCGCCACCTGTTGGTGGACCGGGGCGACGGGCACCTCGGGATCGTGTCCATGCGGGACCTGATCGAACCGCTCCTGGAGTCGATCGAGGTCGGAGCCGTCCCCGCAGCCCTGCCGCCGGAGAGCCGGACCGCCCTCCAGGAGCTGGCCGGCGGCCTCGAGGGCCCCGACGCCCCGCAGCGGGAGCGCACCGCTCGCCTGGCCGACGACCTGTGGGTGGCCCTCGACGACGACGAGCCCGAGGGCCTGATCGAGCGCCTCGAGGAACACGCGGTGGACTTCGAGAACGACCACCCCGACCTGGCGTACCTGATCAGGCGGACCGCAGACGTGATCTCCGCATCCGGTATGTGATTGCCACCGGCGTCCTCAGCGCCGGGCCAACCACTCGGGCATGCTGGGCCGCTCGTCGCCGATGGTGGTGGAGTCACCGTGGCCGGTGTGCACCCTCGTCTGGTCCGGCAGGGTCATCAGCCGGGACTCGATCGATTCCATGATGGTGCCGTAGTCGCTGAAGGAGCGGCCCGTGGCGCCGGGCCCACCACGGAAGAGGGTGTCGCCGCTGAACACCACGCCTTCGGACGGCACGTGGATG
>JBFINV010000269.1:0-3523 GCA_041611015.1 Acidimicrobiales bacterium
TCCGGGGCATCGTCGCCCTCGGGCACCTCGTCGAAGGCCATCGACTGCACCACGATGCTGTCGCCTCGCTCGGGATCGATGCCGACGGCGGCCGCGACCAGGGGTTCGAGCGCGGTGGTGTCGGGCGGCGGATCGAGGGTCTGGTCCACGATGACCGCCACCGAGATCCGCTGCACCTCGCCCGGCGCCTGCCGGCTCACCGTGCGTGTGGTTGGCACGCCGAACTCGCTGTTCACCTCCTGGCGGAGGTAGGCGCTGCCGCTGTCACCGGCGAGCTCGCCGGCGTCGGTCACGTCCTCGGCCGTTCCCAGAGTGCCGAGGGGCACGGTGTTGTCCCCCGTGAACGCCTCGTCCAGCCGCTGCTCCCGCAGGGTGACCTGGGCCTCGGTCTCGTAGGTGACCACCTCGGACTCGAGCTCGTCGAAGTCGAGGTCCGCGGTCACCCGCACCACGGCCCGACCCGGTCCCAGGGCCACCGAGAGCATCGACTCCGCGGCCACCTCGAGCTGGGCCTCGAACACCTCCTGCATGCGCAGCTGCTGGTCCCGGCTGAAGCCGGTGTCGTTGCCACCGGAGAGGATCCGGCCGGAGGTGTCCGCCACGGTCACGTTCGCCGGGTCGAGGCCGGGTACCGCCGAGGCCACGACGTTGGCGATCGACTCCACGGTGCTCTGGGTCACCGGGCCCCCGACCACGACGGAGGCCCGGGTCAGGTCCTGCTCGTCGGCGAAGAGCCGCTGCTCGGGGACGGCCAGGTGCACCGCGGCGCTGGTGACGTCGTCCATCGAGAGGATCGTCCGGGTCAGCTCTCCTTCGACGGCGCGCTGGTAGTCGATCTTCTGGCGGAAGCTCGAGATCATGAATCCCTGCTCGTCGAGGAGCTCGTAGCCCTCGACGCCACCGGCCGGGGTGGCCAGATCGCCCAGGGCCACCCGGGCGTCGTCGCCGGCACCGGTCGGGACCTCGACCGCGCTGCCACCGTTGGCGAACCGGTGGTCGATCCCGGCCGAGCCCAGCTGCTCGCCGACCTCCGCGGCCTGCTCGGGGGTCAGGCCGCTGGCGACCACCTCCCAGGTGGTGGAGGTCGACCAGTTCACGAACCAGAGCGCCAGGATCACGACCGCGACGGCCATGAGGCCGAGCGCGGCGTACTGGGGGACGCTGGCGGACGCGAAGTCGCTGCGGAGGCGGGTGGTCGTGGGGACCAGATCGCCGGGGTCGGACACGGGGCTCTCGCTTTCTGGGTCGGGGTGACGGGGGGGATCAGATCTGCATGCGCATGATCTGCTGGAAGGCGTCGACGGCCCGGTCGCGGAAGGCCACGGTCAGCTCGACTGCGAGCTCGGCCTTGGCGGCGGCGGCCGTCAGGTGGCCCAGATCGGCGATCTCGCCGGTCGCCACCTGCTGGCTCATGAGGTCGGCCTCGGCCAGGGAGTCGCCGATGCCGTCGAGGGCTTGCTGGAACGTGCTCCCGGAGCTGGGAGCGGCCGCGGCCGGTCGGGTGGCCGTGGGCTGGGCCGCGAGGTTCGGGGGGAGCGCTGGAATCTGCATCGCGAGCTCAGGTTCCGATCCGGAGTGCGGCCAGGTAGGTGTCGCGGACCCGATCGACCACCGACAGGTTGGCCTCGTAGGACCGGCTGGCGAGGATCAGGTCCGTCATCTGCTGGCCCAGGTCCACCACGGGCCGGGTCACGTAGCCGTTGGCATCGGCGAGAGGGTTGCCGGGCTCGAAGGTCGTGATCGGCAGCGCCTGTGACTGCACGATGCTGTCGACGGTGACGCCGCGGGCGGTCCCGTCGGCGTCACGCACCGCCCGGGCCACCACCAAGCGGGCCCGGAACGGCTCCTCGCCGGCCGGCCGGATGGTGTTCGCATTGGCGACGTTGTCGGAGATGGCGTCCATCCAGGTCCGTGACACCTGGGCGCCGGACATCGCGATGTCGAGGGCGTTGAACAGCACGGCTCATGCCCTCCCGATCGCGGAGCGGATGACGCTCAGCTTGTGGTTGAGGGCGTGGACCAGGGCCTCGTATTGGATCCCGGACTCGATCAGGATCCGGGACTCCTCCTCGAGGGCCACATCGTTGCCGCGGGTGTTGACCGGCGTGTTGGCGGCGACCCGGCGGATCTCGACGTCGTCGAGCGATCGCCCGGCCCGCAGGGCCTCGGCCAGCTCGTCCTCGAAGCGGACCCGGCCGGAATGGAAGCCTGGCGTGTTCACGTTGGCGACGTTGTGCGCGGTCGCCCGCTGCCGGTGGCTGACACCCGCCAGCGCCAGCTCGATGGCTCGGGTGGTGGTGTCGTCCAGGATCGGGATCATCGTGCCTCCTTCGGTCCACGCCGTCGTGTCCGTTGGAGCCGCCTGTCCCGAGCAGCTCGGCGGAGCCCCAACGCAGACGAACGCACCGACATCGGTCCCGGCGCCGGGGGCGCGGGTGTCGGTGCGTTCATCCGTGAACGAGCTCCACTCCGTTGTGTGGACCCATCGACCTAGGCCGAACGGACTTGAGGGTTTCGGTGGTGCCTGCAGAGCAACAGGTCGAAAGGCCTAATTCCGGATCGGTCTGGGCCGATGGGCCCACATGACGTCCACATCGGTGAGCCGCTACCGGGTCGGCGCGAGCGTCAGCTCGGTGGAAGTGCTGCTGGCGGCCCGGACCGCCGCCGAGGATGCCGCGCCGCTGGCGACGCGCCAGCTCGAAGCCGGTGTCCGCATCGACGCCCCGTTGCAGGTTGTTGGCGTGACCCCGGGTCCGCCCGACCTCGATGGGGCCCTTCGCTTCGTGGTCGAGGCCCCCTCGGGGGCACTGGGCACGATCCTGGTCCAACCCTCGACGCTGCTGGTGCTGGCCGACCTGATCATGGGCGGACGCGGTGTGGCCGACGACCGCAGCCCCAGCCGGCTCGAGATCGAGCTGGTCGCCGAGCGGCTGCTCGAACCGTTGGCCACGATCCTCGCGGGTGTGGCCCCCGGACGACCGGCACCCACCGCGCTGGTCGAGCGGGCCTTGCCTGCGCCGGCTCGCTCGCTCGTGATCGAGCTGGCCTTCGTTCACGGCGATGTCAGCCACACCGTCCTCCTGGAGGTGTTCGCCCGCCACGCCGGCGACCAGACGGACAGCGACACCACTGCGATGGAGGTCATCTGCGCCGAGGTGCCACTGGAGCTGAGCTTCAAGTTCGAGCCCGTGAGCCTGCGAGCCGCCGATGTGTCGGCCCTGGCCCCCGGCGACGTCATCTGTCTCGACCACCGCGCCGGCGCTCCGGTCGTTGGTGAGGTCGACGGCACCCCCTTCCTCACCGCTCTGGTCGGCACCGCTCGTCGGCGGGCGGCGGTCGAAGTGGTCGAGCTGATCGAACGGAGCAACTGATGGACGAGCCCACGGCCCCCGAAGCCGCGCCCGATCTCGAGGCGGGGACCGATGGCCAGCCAGCCACGACGGAGGCCGCCGGTGCCGATGGCCAGCCAGCCACGATGGACCAGGCCCTCGGTGCCGATGGCCAGCTCATCGACGAGATCGAA
>JBFINV010000270.1:0-3516 GCA_041611015.1 Acidimicrobiales bacterium
CAGTAGGGCCTCGACCCGGTCCCAGCGGTTGGCTACTCGGCGGGCTCGCCGTAGGGAGAGTCGGCAGCTTCGTAGCAGTCGGGGTGGTAGTGCTCGACCCGGTCCCAGCGGTTGTCGACGTAGACGTTGCAGATGATCTGGGTCCGCCGCTCCCGCGCCCGGAACTTCACGATCTCCTCGCAGCGCACGCATTCGGCCCAGTTGCCCGGCTCGACGATGCGGGTCACCGCTCGGCTCTTCCAGGTCCGGACCGACTCTCCAGCCTTGGTGCGGGTTGCCATGAACCCCCATCGGCGGAGCCCGGCCCGACATGAGGGAAGCGGTACGCTCGCCCGATGCGTCGGCTGGCCCCGCTCCTGGCTCGGCTCGCGGGTCGGCTGTCGCGGCTGTCGGGGCGCGGCGGGGGCACGGCCCTGCCCGGCGTGGTGCTGCTGAAGCTCCGGCCCCGGGCCGCCGAGGAGCTCTCTGCCGGCCTCGCTGACGGCTCGGTGGTCATCTCGGCCACCAACGGCAAGACCACCACGGCCCGCATGGTGCGCTCGGCGACCGACGCAGCCGGCATCGTCTCGGTGGCCAACACCGCCGGATCGAACCTGCTGCGCGGCGTCGCCACCGCGCTCCTCGACGCCGACCCCGCAGCCACGCTGGGGGTGTTCGAGGTCGACGAGGCTGCGCTCGACGACGTGGTGGACCAGGTGCGACCGCGCGTCATCGTCCTGATGAACCTGTACCGGGACCAGCTGGACCGCTACGGCGAGCTGGAGAGCCTGGTGGCGGAGTGGAGGCAGCTCGTCGCCGGATTGGGCGACCGCACGATCCTCGTGCTCGATGCCGACGACCCCGCGGTGGCCTACCTCGGCGAGGGCCGACCTGGCGTCGTGTTCTTCGGCATCGACGACCCCGAGGTGGCCCGCGCCGAGCGCTCCCACGCTGCGGACTCCACCCACTGCCCCCGCTGTGACGCCCCGCTCGACTACACGATGGTCACCATCGCCCACCTGGGGCACTGGCAGTGCTCGAGCTGTGGTCTGGCCCGACCCCGACCGGACGTGTCGGCCGAGCGGGTCGCCCTGCGCGGCGTCGAGGGGTTCGACATCGAGATCGACACCCCGACCGGGCCGGTCAGCGCGCCGATCTCGCTGCCCGGCCTGCACAACGCCTACAACGCCACCGCCGCCGTCGCCGCCGGCCACGCGCTCGGGCTCGACCGCGAGCTCGTGGGCCCCGCCATCGCAGGCACTGGCGCCGCCTTCGGCCGCGGTGAGCGGGTCACCGTCGGCGGGCGCGAGCTGGTGCTGCTGCTCGCCAAGAACCCCGCGGGCGCCAACGAGAACGTCCGGACGGTGCTCACCCACCCCGGCGACCTCCACGTGCTGGCCCTGCTCAACGACCGCACTGCCGACGGCCAGGACGTGAGCTGGATCTGGGACGTGGACTACGAGCCCCTGCTCGAGCGTCTGGCCAGCCTGACCGTGAGCGGCGACCGGGCCCACGACCTGGCCTTGCGGTTCGTCTACGGCGGCCTCGCTCCCGACCGCCTCACGGTGCAACCGGATCCGGCCGCCGCCATCGACCACGTCGTCGAGACCACCCCGACGGGAGCCACGGTGTTCGTGCTGCCCACCTACACGGCGATGCTCGATCTGCGGGCGGAGCTGGTGAGCCGGGGTGTGACCCACTCGTTCTGGGAGGACCGGTGACCCCGACGGTGCGGCTGTGCCACCTCTACCCGGCCCAGATGAAC
This sequence comes from Acidimicrobiales bacterium, assembly GCA_041611015.1. Classification (GTDB taxonomy): domain Bacteria; phylum Actinomycetota; class Acidimicrobiia; order Acidimicrobiales; family UBA8592; genus JBFINV01. The sequence goes on from JBFINV010000270.1 coordinate 1,745, forward strand.
ATCTACGGCGACCGGGGCAACATCGCGGTGTTCCGGCAGCGGCTGCGCTGGCGGGGTCTCGGGCTCGAGGTCACCGAGGTGGGGCCGGGGGAGCCGGTGGATGCCGACGCCCACGACCTCTACTACCTGGGCGGGGGGCAGGACCGCGACCAGCGGATCGTCGCCCAGGACCTGGCCGACACGAAGGCCGACGCCCTGCAGTCGGCGGCCGCCGACGGTGCTGCGTTCCTGTGGGTGTGCGGGGGCATCCAGCTCGCCGGGAGCGGCTACACCGACGCCCGGGGCACCCGCCTACCGGGGGTGGGCATCCTCGATCTCGACACCACCGCAGGCGGCGACCGCCTGATCGGCGACCTGGTCATCGATGCCGAGCTCGACGAAGAGACCCGCCGGGTCGTCGGCTACGAGAACCACGCGGGACGCACCGAGCTGGGCGCCGGAGCCCGGCCGCTCGGGCGGGTGGTGCACGGCCACGGCAACGACGGCAACAGCGGGTACGAGGGCGCGGTGCAGCGCCGGGTCATCGGCACCTACCTCCACGGCCCCCTCCTGCCCAAGAACCCGTGGCTGGCCGACGTGATGCTCGGGTGGGCCCTGGCCCACGCCGGAAGCCCGACGCCGCTCGAGCCCCTCGACGACGCCCTGGCCGGCCAGGCTCGCTCGGTGGCCGCTGGACGCGCCGGCAAGCGCCGCTGAACTGCGAAGAAGCAGAGCGATGCCGTGTGACGGCACCGACAGGAGCGCTACCGTCAAGGGGGTCTATGGCTGATCGCTACGGATTCACGAGCCCGTTCGGGCGACACGGCGGTGGGGGCAAGCCCTGGTTCACAATCGGCACCATGGCCTTCAACACCACCATGACGGTGATCGCGATCTCGATCCTGTCGATGTTCGTGTGGGCCGCGGAGGGTCCCAGGCACTCCTTCACCCAGCGCTTCGATCTGGTGACCGACAACTGGCCCGGGGGCAGCGTGCTCGAGGGCCAGGTGTGGCGGCTGCTGACCTGGCCGCTCGTCAACGCCCCGTCCATCTGGACGGTGATCACCCTGGCGATCTTCTACCTGCTCGGCAGCCAGCTCGAGGGGCTGATGGGTCGGCGCCACTACACGATCTTCCTGCTGATGCTGACCCTGGTGCCGGCGCTGGTGGTCACCGGCCTCGACGCCGCCACCGCCGATCTCATCGGGCGCACCAGCGGCCTGGACCTGGTGGAGTTCGGGGTCCTGGTCGGTTTCGCGGTGCAGTGGCCGATGATGCGCTTCTGGCCCGGCATCCCGGCCGCGGCGCTGGTCGGGGTCTTCGTGCTACTCCGGTTCCTGCAGATCCTGGGCGACCGCAACGAGTACGAGTTCACGCTGTTCGTGACCCTGCTGGGAACGGCGCTCGTCGGCTTCAAGTCGCTGGGCTACGCCACCGACCAGCACTGGATACCGCGGGTGCCCCTGCCGGCGTCCTGGCGGGAGGGTTCGACCCCCGCCACCGGGCGAGCCCGCCCGAGCCGGCGCCGCAGCCGGGGCCGGGGCAACCTGACCGCAGTGCCCTCGCCCTCGGAGTCGGCGAGCGACCGGCGCACCGAGATGGAAATCGACGCCCTGCTCGACCAGGTGGCCGAGAGGGGCCTCGACAGCCTTTCCAAGGAGCAACGCAAACGCCTGGAGGACCACTCCAAGCGCCTCCGCAAACGCCGCGATCGTTAGGCCAGTCGGACCCGACCCGATCTGTGAGAAGAAATCCACGCCGATTTGTTCTCACAGATCCGCGGGGTCAGCTCA
>JBFINV010000271.1:0-3488 GCA_041611015.1 Acidimicrobiales bacterium
CGTCGCCCTCGGCTGGTCGCACCGACGCTGGGCCGGGGCGCCCGAGGCGCACCGGGGCCTGACCGCGCCGGCGTCGCCCTCGGCTGGTCGCACCGACGGTGGGCGGGCGCGCCCGAGGCTCACCGGGCCCTGACTGCCAGCTGGGTGACGGCTTCGATGATCGGCGACCAGTAGTGCGGGGGGAGGTCGTGGGCCATCCCGTCGAGGACCACGTGGGTGGCGCCCGGGATCAGCTCGGCCAGCCGGGCCCCGCCGTCGGGGGCGACCAGGTTGTCGGCCGTGCCGTGCAGGACCAAGGTGGGCACCTCGAGCTGTCGGAGCCGGTCCTCGCGATCGGGTTCGGCGAGGACCGCAGCGAGCTGGCGGCCCAGGCCTCCAGGGTGCTGGCCCCGCTCGTAGCAGGCAGCGAAGTAGGACCGGGTCCAGGCCTCGTCGAAGTGGTCCGGCGTCGACCACACCCGCCGGGTGGCCACGTCGTGGTCGATCAGGGCCGCACGATCACCGTCCGGTGCGGGGGCCAGGAGGGCAGAGAGCGCCTCTGCCGACGGCTGACCCACCCGGGGGCTCCCCGTGCTGGTGCTCACCAGCGTGAGGCTGCGCACCCGCTCGGGCCAGTCGAGGGCCAGGCTCTGGGCGATCAGCCCCCCGAGGGAGACCCCGAGAACGTGGGCCCGGTCGACGCCCGCATCGTCGAGGACCGCGATCACGTCGGCGGCCATGTCGGCGAGCCGGTAGGGCGGGTCCGAGGCGTCGCCCCCGGCGAGCGCGGCCCGGAGGTCGCCGAGGTCCACGTCGGGCCCGTCGACGCTGCTGGACAGGCCCACGTCGCGGTTGTCGAGGCGGATCACCCGGAACGCCCTGTCGGTGAAGCCCTCGACCAGCTCGTCGTCGAAGAACAGCAGCGGGGCCCCGAGACCCGCGATCAGCACCAGCGCCGGGTCGTCGTCCTGACCGTGGACCTCGTAGGCGATCCGGAGATCGCCCGAGGAGGCGATCCGGGTCACATCCGGTCGAGCAGGTCGCGCTTCTTGGCCTCGAACTCCTCGTCGCTGATGGTGCCGGCCCGGCGGAGCGCGTCGAGCTTCTCGATCTGCTCGGGGATCGTCGGCTCGGCCCGGCCGGCAACGCCCAGGGCGGAGGCGGTGGCCTCACCCATCCGCTGGTAGTCGCGCTGCTCGCCCGCCTCGATGGCCCGGTAGATCTCCTGCTGGACCAGCATGGGTTTGCGCACCGCCTCGAAGGTCTGCTGGCCGCCCTCACCAGCAGACTCCACACCGAGGTCGCCCGCGCCGAGGAGCCGCTCGAAGAGCGACTGGTTGAAGAAGACGGTGTTGATCCTGTCCAGGGGGATCTCGATCCCGCTCTTGGCGACCACGCCGTATCGGTGGATGACCCGGTCGGTGGTCACGACGAAGTTCTCGCTCGTCCAGCGGATGTAGCGCTGCACGAAGTAGCCCAGCGCCACCAGCACCAGGAGCCCGGCCAGCACCCGAGGAACGTCGCCCGCGTACAGGATCGCCAGGATGCCGAGGATCACCGCCACCCCCAGCGCGAGGCTCGCCGGGAAGATCCGCCACCAGTGCGGCCGGAGGTCGAGGATGATCTCTTCGCCCCGATTCAAGAGCTTGGAGGGGAATGCCACGGCGCCGAGCCTAGTGCCCCCACCTCGGCGGCATCGCTACAGCCGCCTGGGCAGGAAGGACGTCGCCCATGCGCCGAAGCCCATCAGGACGGCGAGCGTGAGATAGAAGAAGCGGAAGCTGCCACTGACCAGGATGAGCGCCGCGAGTCCGGGGGCGACGACGAAGGACACCTCTCGCCACGTCGAGAAGACCGTGACCATCGCCGTGCGCTCCCGGGGCCGGACCAGCCGCATGAAGGGGATGTTCCCGAGCACGTCGATGACGCCACCACCCACTGCACCCGTGAGCCAGAACAGCACGCCTACCGGGCGGGCGGGACCGATCACCGCCAGCGCGAGCAACGAGGCCGCCATCAACACGAAGGCGGCCATGATGACGGTGCGGACCCCGGACCTGTCGGCGACGTGGCGCACGAGCGGACCGATGAACAACACCGCGCTCGCCACCGAGAGGAATGCGCCGGCGGCCCACCCCGGGAGTCCCGACTCGACGACGTAGATGGGGCCATAGATGAACAGTGACGCCCAGAAGATCGCCCGCGAACAGGTGATCGCATAGGAGACTCGGAGGCTGCGCTGCTCGAAGAACCGTGGGATCGCGCGCATCGGCCCCACGACCGGCGTGGTGGGAACCAGCAGGACCGGGTGTCCCTCGAGGCGGAGCCACCAGTGGTACCCCGCGGACGCCACCGCCAGACCCATGGCCAGGAGGAACGGGAGGTCGGCCCGGACATCGGTCGACAGCCACGTCCCGACGACCGGCCCGACGAGCCACCCCGCTGCGAGGTAGACGGATCGGCGACTCTCCACCCGCGTCAGGTCGCCCTTGCCGATGAAGTCCATGATGTACAGCGAGAGGCAGACCGAGAACACCGAGGCGTGCGCCGCGCGCAGCCCGATGGCGACCGGGATGCCCCAGGCGGGGCCGTAGGCGAACAGCCCGGCGGCGGCGAAGACGGCGGCGATGCCGCCGCTCAGGACCCACCGGCGGGCGACGATCTGCTCGATCCGGCCGATGTAGAGCGTCACCACGACGCCCGAGGTGGAGCCAAGAAGGAACGCGACCGACACCGCAGTCTTCGAACCGAGCGCGTCGAGAGCTGCCAGCGGCACGGTGCCCACCATCACCGCACGGGTCAGACCCTCCAGGCCCGCCAACCGGGCCAACGGCTCCCCCAGGTCTGGTGAAAGCTGTAGCAGCCCGACGGGCCGCGGCTGGCGCACCGGCACACGCTAGTGCCGCGCCTCCACCAGGACGTGCCGGGGCCCGGGGCGATCAGGCGCTGCGGCGGGCTGCCCTGGCGGGCAGCGGGCCGTAGGCGACCACCGTGGCCAGGACCACGATCGCCACCATCGCAGTCCGGGCCAGCGAATCGAGTCCTCCTGGATAGATCAGCCGGAGCAGGTGGTGCTCGATGAACCCACCCTCGTAGCCTGCTTCTCCGGCCGAGGCCCGCAGCGACTTCTCGAGCGGCGTCAGCGGGCACCGGAAGCCGGCCACGGCGATGATGGCGCCGTAAGCGACGGCGGCGAGGTGCACCCGCCGCAGGGCCGGTCGGCGCCGGGCCACCAGGCCGCCGAGAACGATGAACACGATGAAGCCGGCGTGCACCACCAAGACGGTGTCCGCAGCCACCTTCCAGCCCATGGACGCAGTCTGGCACGAACAGGTCGCCAGCTCGACACACCAGGGAGCGGACGGGGTCCGGCTCGCTGGCTACGCTCGCGGGGAGGCAACTCCCGGGGGGCAACCATGGTGGGATCGGGTCCGGCACCTGACGGGGACAGGCCAGCTCCGTCGTCTGAACCACGACGGACGAGTCGCGCCGACCATGCGTGGTCGGCC
>JBFINV010000272.1:0-3482 GCA_041611015.1 Acidimicrobiales bacterium
CTCGGTCATCGGCGTGGTGGCGTTGCCGATGTCGATCTGGCCGCAGGTGATGCCGTGGGCCCGACCATCGAGGGCCAGCGAGCGGGTGAGCCCGGTGATGGCGTGCTTGGTGGCCGTGTAGGGGGCCGACATCGGCCGGGGGGCGTGCGCGGAGATCGACCCGTTGTTGATGATCCGCCCACCGGGTGGGTCCTGGGCCTTCATCATCGCCACCGCCCGCTGGGCGCACAGGAACGACCCGGTCAGGTTGACGTCGACCACCCGCCGCCAGTCCTCCAGGTCGACGGTCTCGAACGGCACCGGTGCCGATGCGGTCCCGGCGTTGTTGAACAGCAGGTCGAGCCGGCCCCAGCGGTCCCGCACTGCGTCGAACAGGGCATCGACCGAGGACGGGTCGCTCACGTCGGCGACGACGGCGACTGCCGCGCCACCAACCTCCACCACCGCCTCCACGGTCTGCTCGATGGGCGCGGTCCGGCGGCCGGCGGCCACCACCACCCAGCCGTCGGCCGCCAGCGCCAGCGCCGCGGCCTGGCCGATGCCGGTCCCGGCGCCGGTGATCAGCGCCACCCGTTCACGATGTGTCCCCGGCTCGTCGGTCATGGGCGCCAGCCTGGCAGCGGCACCGGGACCGCCGCCACCAGTGGCCCGCCGCTACCCAGCTTCGGAGTGGGTGACCGGAGCCTCGCCCATCCACTCCCTCAGGGTGTTCTTGAGCTTGGTCTGCTGGATGAACAGGTCGTGCTCGGGCGGAGCCTCTCCGGCGGCCTGCGGGGCCTTCAGGTAGAAGCTCAACCACTCCTGCACCCCGGCCTCGCCGGCACGGTGGGCCAGGTCCATGAACAGCGCCAGATCCAGCACGATGGGCGCGGCCAGGATCGAGTCCCGGCAGAGGAAGTCCACCTTGATCTGCATGGGGTAGCCGAGCCAGCCGAAGATGTCGATGTTGTCCCAGCCCTCCTTGTTGTCCCCCCGGGGCGGGTAGTAGTTGATCCGCACCACGTGGTCGATCTGGCTGTAGAGGTCGGGGTAGACGTCGGGCTGGAGGATGGTGTCGAGGACGCCCAGCTTGGAGACCTCCTTGGACCTGAAGTTCTCGGGAGCGTCGAGCACCTCGCCGTCACGGTTGCCCAAGATGTTGGTGGAGTACCAGCCCCGCAGGCCCAGCATGCGGGCCTTGAAGCCGGGCGCAAGCATGGTCTTCATCAGGGTCTGGCCGGTCTTGAAGTCCTTGCCGGCGATGGGCACGCCTCGCGAGTGCGAGAGCTCCACCATGCAGTCGAGGTCCACGGTGAGGTTCGGGGCGCCGTTGGCGAAGGGCACGTCGGACTGCAGCGCGGCGTAGGCGTAGATCTGGCTCGGGGCGATGTTGTCGTCGTCGCTCTTCAGACCCTCCTCGAAGGCGGCCACCGAGGCGTGCACCGGCGCCGGCTCCGAGAACGCCTCGGTCGAGCCGCACCACACCATCACCAGCCGGTCGCACTCGTTCTCGTCCCGGAACCGGGCGATGTCGTCCATCAGGGCCATGGCCTGGTCCCACTTGTTGGGAACGTTCTTCACTCGGACCCCTTCGAGGCGCGAGACCCAACGCTGGTCGAACACGGCCTCCATGGGGATCACGGCCTCGAGGTCCTTCGAGATGGTCGACAGGTCGGCGCTGTCGAGGACCCCGGCAATGCGCGCGGCCTCCAGGGCGTTGGGCGAGATCGGGTCCCAGCCGCCGAACACCAGGTCGTCGAGCTCGGCGAGGGGCACGAAGTCCCGGATCCGGGGGTTGCGACCCTCCTCGCGGGTCCCGAGGCGGATGTGGGCCATCTGGGTGATCGACCCGATCGGGGGCTTGAGGCTCTGACGCGCGGCGATCACGCCGGCGATGAAGGTGGAGGCCACCGCGCCCACGCCGGGGGTCAGCACCCCGAGGCGGCCGGTGGCGGGAGCGATGCTTCGTTCGGTCATGGCCCGATCATAAGCAATGACGCACTCGACTGAGAGAAAGTTAAACAAGTCTGAACTATCGTGCCCAGGATGGCGACCCTGCCGGATCTGTCCATCCGCCAGCTCGAGTACCTGGTGGCCGTGGCCGACGCCGCCACCTGGGCCGAGGCTGCAGGCGAGGTGGGAGTGAGTCCCTCGGCGCTGTCGCAGGGGCTCGCCGAGCTGGAGCGGCGCCTGGGGGTGGACCTGTTCGACCGCTCCGGCCGCCGCCGGGTGCTGCGGCCCGGGGCCAGGCCCGTGCTCGACCATGCCCGCCAGGTTGTGGCCCTCACCGGTGATCTGACGCGCTGGGCCGACCGCACCCGGCGGGGAGACGTGGGCCAGGTCCGGGTGGGGATGATCGACGCCGCAGCTGTGGCCCACTACCCCGAGGTGATGCGCCGCTTCCGGGACGAGCATCCGGACGTCCAGCTCCGCCTGCGGGTGGCCCCGTCGGGAACGCTGCTCGACGGCCTGGTCGGCGGGACGCTCGACTTGGTGGTCTGCGTCGAGCCCGCCGACACCATCCCCGGGGTCGAGACCGAGCCCATCCTCACCGAGCAGCTGGCGGTCTACCGGCCCGGCGCTGGCCGCCCGGGCGACCCGACGACCTGGGGCCCCTGGGTGCTGTTCCCCGAGGGCTCCAACACCCGGGCCGTCATCACCGAGGCCCTGCAGCGGGCGGGCGCGAGCCTGGTGGTGGTGGCCGAGTCCCACCAGCCCGAGGTGCTGCGCGAGATGGTCCGGCTCGGACTGGGCTGGACAGTGCTCCCGGTCGTGCAGGCCGAGGGCGGCGAGCCACCCCTGCGGCGGAGCCGCATCCTCACCGAGCGCCGCCTCGTCCTCGCGCTCCGGCGGGGGTCGGTGCCGGATCCGGCGTTGAGTGCCCTGGCAGCCGCGCTTCGGCCATGATGGGGCCGACCGCGAAACCGGGCAGCCGGGCGGCTGCTCGTCCCAGCCCAAGGACGCCACCCCGTGCCCAAGCCCAAGGTCCTCCACGCGCTCGTCGCCGTGAGCGCGCTGATCGGGACGAGCTGCGGCACCGGGGACATCGTGGTCTCGGTCAACCCCACCCCCACCCCACCGCTGGCCGCGTCCGGGACCCCCACCCCAGGATCGAGCACCGACGGCGCCCCCCAACCCACCGATCCGGCCGCGCCGACCCCGACCCCGACCACCCGTCCCACACCGACGCCCACCCCGGTCCCGGGGCAGCTCACGGTCACCGACACCGACATGGTCGGCACCAGCGGCGACGGTGTGCTATCGCTGGTCGAGGCGGTCCAGCTCGCCAACGGGCGGCGGAGTCTGGACGATCTCGACGACGGTGAGCGGTCCTACGTGCGCGGCGAGCCGGGCGCGGGCGCCGGCGACGTCATCACCGTCGACATCGGGACCGACGGGCGGCTGTTGATCCCGGGGGGCGTCACCTGGATCCTGGAGCTGTTCGGCAACGATGGCGTCGTCATCGACGGCGGTGGTGCCGTGGTCACCCCCTCCGCCGCCGA
>JBFINV010000273.1:0-3473 GCA_041611015.1 Acidimicrobiales bacterium
ACCTCCACGATGTTGGGGTCGCCGTCGAAGTCGTGCTCCCACACCCCCGCCAGGATCTCGTCCTTCGACAGGACCTGGCCCCGGCGGCGCAGGATGAACTCGAGCACGTCGAACTGGCGGGTGGTCAGGGTGATCTCCTGCCCTCCCCGCCAGACCCGACGCTCGCCCGGGTCCATTCGCAGGTCCCCGGCCTCGACCGGGGTCGGGTTGCGGCCGGTGGCGCGCCGCAGCAGCGCCCGCACCCGGGCCAGCAGCACCGGGAACGCGAACGGCTTGACCAGGTAGTCGTCGGCGCCGGTGTCGAGGGCCTCGGCCTCGTCGAGCTCCCCGCTCTTGGCCGTCAGCATCAGGATCGGCGTCCAGTCCCCGGCCTCGCGCAGCTCGGCACAGATCTGGTAGCCGTTGCGACCCGGCAACATGATGTCGAGGATGATCAGATCGAATGAGCCCTCGGTGGCCAGCCACAGTCCGGTGTCGCCGTCGAGGGCCACCTCCACGGCGTAGTGCTCGGCCTCGAGGCCGCGCTTGACCGCAGTGGCGATCTTCTTGTCGTCTTCCACCAGCAGCAGCTTCATGGCGATCTCGGCTCAGCACCAGGATTCCACGCCCAACCTGAATGGCAGCTGAACCGGGTGGGACGCCGTCAGGTCACCGTCAGGGGCCGACTCGCATACTGGCGAGGCGTCGAGATCGAGGACCCCCACCCAGGAGAACAACCATGAAGCGCTCCACCAAGATCATGATCGCCGGGGCGGCAGCCGCCGCCCTGGCCGCCGGTGGCACCAGCATCGCCGTCGCCAACAACGTGGGCGACAGCGAGAAGCCCATCACCGGCCCCGCCCTCGACCGGGCCAGCGCCGCGGCCCTCGACCACACCGGTGAGGGTCGGGTGACCGACACCGAGATCGGCGACGAGGAGAGCTTCTACGAGGTGGAGGTCACCCTCGACGACGGCACCGAGGTCGACGTCCAGCTCGACGAGGACTTCAACGTGGTCGGCACCGAGGCCGACGATCCCGACGAGCCCGAGCACAACGACGCCGACTGACGGGCGGTGCGTGCGGCGGTAACATGCCGCCGCCATGGCTTTCCGACTCGCCTGCATCGACGATCGTGCCGCCCTCGTCGACGAACACCACTACCACGACGTCGAGTCCCTGTCCGGCGGGACCGTCAGCGCCGACCCGATGGTGGCCCTGACCGATCCCGCCGGACTGTCGCGTCTGGCCGACCACCTCGGCGAGGCCGAGCCCACGGGCGCCCTGGCCGACGTGGAGCTGGGCCCGCCGGTCCCGCGACCGCGCAACAGCTACGGGGTGGGGCTCAACTACGCGCAGCACGCCGCCGAGTCCGGGGCCGAGCTGCCGGCCAACCCGCTGGTCTTCACCAAGTTCCCAAGCTGCATCGTCGGCCCCACCGCCGAGGTTCGGCTCCGCAGCGACGCCGTGGACTACGAGGGGGAGCTGGTGGCGGTCATCGGCGAGCCCGGCCACGACATCGAGCCGGGCGATGCGTGGAACCACGTGGTGGGCCTCACCGTGGGCCAGGACGTCTCCGACCGGCCCACCCAGTTCATGACCCCGCCCACCCACTTCGACCTGGGCAAGTCCTTCGACACCTTCGGTCCGATCGGACCCTGGGTGGTGTCCACCGACAGCTTCGAGGACCCGACCGACCTGCGCCTGCGCACCTGGGTGAACGACGAGCTGCGCCAGGACGATCGCACGTCGAACCTGATCTTCGACGTGGCCCACCTGGTGTCGTTCCTGTCCCACATCACCTCTCTGCAGACCGGCGACATCATCTTCACCGGGACGCCCGAGGGGGTGGGCATGGGTCAGGACAAGCTGCTCGTCGACGGCGATGTCATCACCACCACCATCGAGGGCATCGGCACCATGACCAACCGCTGCGTCCGGGTCACCGACTGGAACTGAGCTCCATCTCCCGGGGCCCCCGGCCCCCCTCTTCCCCCCGGTACCCCAAATTTGTGCCGGATAGCGCGATTTTCTGCGCTTTTGGGCACAGATTTGGGGGGGGGTGGGGGCGTTCGAGCGCCCCGCTACTCCTTGGTGATGAACTGCGTCAGGGCGGTCCCGTCCTCGGCCATCAGCGAGCGGACGTCGGGCACGCTCACCTCGGCGACGATGATCTCGCCCGGCTCGTCGGTGACGGACCCGAACACCCCGTTGTTCTGCATTCCCTGGGTCTGCAGGTGGTTGTCGTGGGTCGGGGTGATGAAGTGCACCGCGGCGATCCGGTAGCGGTGGATCAGGAACAGGTGCAGCAGCGACATGAGCCGCTTGCGGCGCATCTCGGGGCGGTGGTTGTTCTGGTCCCGAACCAGCAGGATGGCCCGGCCCCGCCGGTCGTTGATGACCGAGAAGACCACGTTGGCGATGGACTCGTCGCCGTCGCGAACCGACAGCTCCAGGATCTCCGAGCCCGGCGTGTGGGGGCGCAACGACACCGACAACGTGCGGTCGATGGAGTGCACCCCCGCCCACTCCGCGAGCCACTGCTCGAGCAGCCGCACCGGGATCTCGGTCTGGACCAGGTGCTGGTACTGCGTGGACCCCTTGCCCATGGCCTTCGTGGTGGCGGTGCGCCCCGACGAGCCCATGAGGGCGGCGTCGAGCCGAGGGCCGCCGACGAGGGTCTGCGGGGTGCGGTAGGGCGACTCCAGGAGGCGGAACTTCCGCTGCAGCCGGGCCAGGGCCAACATGCCGTCCTCCCGCAACGAGGCCGCGAACTCCTCGCCGGCAAGGCCGTCGATCTGGTGACCCCCGTAGGTGATGAAGTTGAACACGAACCCCATGCGGGCCAGCTCTGCGGGGAAGGCCCGCATCTCGTCGTCGGTCATGCCGGTGGTGTCCCAATTGAACGACGGCGACAGGTTGTACGCCAGCATCTTGCCGGGGTACACCGCGTGGACGGCCTCGGCGAACTCACGGGCGTCGTCGAGGTCGGCGGTCTTGGTCTCCATCCACAGCAGGTCTGAGAACGGGGCCGCGGCCAGCGACTTCACGATCGCGTAGGGGATGCCCCCCTGGACCTGGTAGTAGCCCTCGGGCGTCTTCGCCAGCTCCGGGTCCCAAGCCACGTCAAGACCCATCGACGCGACAGCGCGCCGGGCCTCGTACCACGAGGCCGTGGCAGCCAGGCGCTCCCACTCGTCGGGGGTCATCGTCAGATCCTTGCCCTCGTCGGCGGCGAAGGCCATGGCCTCGGCGACGGCTTCGCCCAAGGTCGTGAGCCCGGCTGCGGTCTGCCAGGCGTCGACGAAGGAGTTGCCCACCTCGTCGAGGGCGGTCTCCGCGCTCACGTTACCGGCGAGCACGTCGGTGGCAGCCTCGCCGATCTGCTTCGACAGCCCGCTGGTGTCGAGCCAACGCACGGCTGCGGCCATCTGCTCGTCGGGGACGTCGTAGAGGAGGTGGCCGTTGAGCTCGCGCACCCCGGCGTCGAAGAAC
>JBFINV010000274.1:0-3470 GCA_041611015.1 Acidimicrobiales bacterium
AGAACGCCTATGACTTGCTCGGCGAAGAACACGTCGGCAGCGACCTCGCTCGTTTTCTGACGGACGAGTTTCGTGGCGAATACCTCGATCAATACACGTCTCGCCAGCCGAAAGCAACGATGCCCCTGTACCACCTGGTCGGCGAGTCCAACGCGCAGGCGGTGGTCGGCATCGGCACCCTCGTGGCCACCCTGGCGACGGCACCCCGGGTCGAGCGGGGCGTCCTCATCGGGATCGGGCTGGCGCTGGCCGTCCACCTCTACCGGGAGCTGAGCGTGAGCGCCACCAGCGAGCGCCTGGACGACACGGTCACGATCTCACCCCACGGGGTGCTGTGGTTCGCCACCGTCTCGTCGGTGGATCGGGTCATCGGGGACGAGCTGGCGTCCCACCCGGAGGTGAGCCACGTGGTGATCGACCTCAGCGGTGTGGGCCGGCTCGACTACAGCGGGGCCGCCGCGCTGGAGCGGCTCGTGTCCGAGCTCCAGGAGGGCGGCACCATGGTGGAGGTCACCAACGTGCGCCCGGGCGCGGCGCGCGCCGCCGGCATCCACTTCCCGATAGACGAGGACGGGGTGTGGCGGGCCCGCGACAGGTGACCGCCGGCAGGGGCGAGGTGGTCGGGGTGGTGTTGGGCGCAGGCGCGTCCCAGCGGCTGGGCCGGCCCAAGCAGACCCTGTCCTTCGGGGGGCGATCGCTGCTCGCCCACGTGGTGGCGGACATCGAGGCCTCTGCCCTGGACCGGGTGGTGGTGGTGCTCGGTGGCGCCAGCCGCGAGGCCCAGGCCACGCTCGGGGCCGGTCGGGCGACCATCGTCCACAACGACGGCTACGGCACCGGCTGCGCCAGCTCCCTGCTGGCGGGCCTCGATGCCGCCGGCGACTGCGACGCCATCATGATGCTCCTCGGGGACATGCCGGGGGTCAGCGCGGACGTCATCGACCAGGTGCTGGCCTCCTGGCGGGCCGATCCCAGCTGGGCTGCGGTCACCGACTACCAGGGCGAGCTGGGCCATCCCTTCGTCTTCGGGGCCGCGGCCTTCGACACCCTCAGGCGCCTCCACGGCGACAAGGCGGTGTGGAAGATCGTCGATCGCGAGCCCCCCTCCCGGGTGGCTCGGATCCCGGTCTCACGGCCGCTCCCCGCCGACATCGACACCTGGGACGACTACGAGGCCGTGCACGCCGCCTTCGGCTTCCCCGAGAGGGACCTGACCCCGCGCGCTCCTCCGGCAGACCCGTCCGCACTTGACTAGCCTCGGCTCTCTCGACCGAACCCGCCGGTCACAGTACGAGGGGGTCCCATGTTCCCGACCGCGTTCGACTACGCGGTGGCCTCGTCGCTCGACGAAGCCATCTCGCTGAAGGCCGAGGGGGGTGACGAGACCCGCTTCCTGGCTGGCGGCCAGAGCCTGTTGCCGATGATGAAGATCCGCCTCGCCACCCCCGCGAAGCTCGTCGACATCAACCGGATCCCCGGCCTCGACGTGTTGGAGCGCACGAACGGGCACCTCCGCGTGGGCGCGCTGGTCCGCCATGCCGACGTCGCTGCGTCCGACCTGCCCGCCGGCGCCGTTGCCGCCGCGGCGCCCTGGGTCGCCGACCCCCTGGTGCGCAACCTCGGAACCCTCTGCGGGTCGGTGGCCCACTGCGATCCCGAGGGCGACTGGAACACGGTGCTGCTGGCCACCGGCGCCGAAGTCGTGGCCCGGGGCCGCGGCGGGGAGCGGACCATCCCGATCGAGTCGTTCATCGAGGGCATGTTCACCAGCACCCTGGCCGATGACGAGATCGTCACCGAGGTCCGGATCCGGGCGCCCCAGGGGCGCTCGGGTGGTACGTACCTGAAGCTGGAGCGCAAGGTCGGTGACTATGCGTCCGTGGCCGCGGCCACCCATCTCGAGCTGGCCGACGACGGGTCCATCGAGCGGGCCGGGGTGGCGCTCACCTCGGTGTACTCCCACAACCTGAAGGTGCCCGACGCCGAGGAGGCGCTGGTGGGGGAGCAGCCCGGCGACGAGGTGTTCGCCGCGGCGGCCGAGATCGCCGCGGCCGCCTGCGACCCGCACTCCGATGTGCGGGGCAGCGCCGACTGGAAGCGACAGGTCGTGCGCACCTTTGTCCGCCGGGGGCTGGCCTCGGCGGCCGACCAGGCGAGGGAGGGGTAGCCATGGAGATCTCCGTGACCATCAACGGGACGACCCGCAGCGACGACGTCGAGCCCCGCCGGCTGCTGGTCGACTACCTGCGGCGCACCGCCGGGCTCACCGGTACCCACATCGGATGCGACACCACCAGCTGCGGCGTGTGCGCCGTCCTCCTCGACGGGGTGCCCGTGAAGTCCTGCACGGTGCTCGCGGTCCAGGCCGACGGCCGCCACGTCACCACCGTCGAGGGCCTCAAGTCCAACGGCCAGCTGCACCCGATCCAGGAGGCGTTCCGGGAGGAGCACGGCCTGCAGTGCGGGTTCTGCACCCCGGCGATGATGCTGGTGGGCTCGGCGTTGATCGCCGACAACCCCGCGCCCAGCGACGACGACGTCCGCTGGGCGATCTCGGGCAACCTGTGCCGCTGCACCGGCTACATGAACATCGTGAAGGCCATCCAGGCGGCCGCGGCCGCCTCGACCGAGAGCTGAGGCGACCATGACCCCTGTCGACGAACCGACCACCCCCGCCGAGATCGGTGGGATCGGCCACAGCGTCAAGCGCCTCGAGGACGCCAGGCTCATCGAGGGCCGGGGCAACTTCCTCGACGACATCGAGCTCCCGAACATGATGCACATGGCGATCCTCCGATCCCCCTACGCGCACGCCCGGATCACCGGCATCGACACCAGCGCCGCCGACGCCCTCGAGGGGGTGGTGGCCGTGGTCACCGGGGCCCTGATGGACGAGCACGGGCTGGCCTGGATGCCCACACTCTCCGGCGACACCCAGGCGGTGCTGGCCACCGACAAGGTCAGGTTCCAGGGCCAGGAGGTGGCCGCGGTGGTCGCCTCCGATCCCTACGTGGCCGTCGACGCCCTCGAGCTGATCGAGGTGGACTACGAGCCGCTGCCGGTCATCACCACACCCCAGCAGGCCCTCGAGGAGGGTGCGGCGCTGATCCGCGACGAGAAGGAGGGCCAGACCGACAACCTGGTGTACGAGTGGGAGGCGGGGAACCAGTCGATGACCGACGAAGCCTTCGCCACCGCCGCTCGGGTGGTGAGCATCGAGACCCACTACCCACGCTCGCACCCCTCGCCGCTGGAGACCTGCGGGGCCGTCGCCGACGTCGACCCCGTCACCGGGCAGGCCACCATCTGGCTGACCTCGCAGGCCCCCCACGCCCACCGGACGCTCTTCGCGATGGTTGCCGGGCTGCCAGAGCAGAACATCCGGATCATCAGCCCCGACATCGGCGGCGGCTTCGGCAACAAGGTGCCGATCTACCCGGGCTACGTGGTGGCCACCGCGGCCTCGCTGC
>JBFINV010000275.1:0-3468 GCA_041611015.1 Acidimicrobiales bacterium
GCCCGAGCCCCAGCCCGAGCCCGAGGCTGTGCCCGAGCCCGAGCCCGCGCCCCAGGCTGCGCCCGAGCGAGCGCCCGAGGCCCGGCGCGAGCCGGAGCCCGTTCCGGCGCCAGCGGGGGCAGAAGAGGAACTGGCCGCCACCGGGGCCGAGCCGCGGACCCGGGCCCCCGGCCGCCGGGCGCGCGGTGGCGTGGAGGTGGACCACAGCCTGTCGACCATTCCCGACCCGCCCGACGTGGGCGCCAGCGACACCAGCGAGACGTTCCAGATGGAGCGGCCCGACACCGACGACGACCCCTGGGCCGGGGTGCGCTGGTGCGAGTCCCG
This sequence comes from Acidimicrobiales bacterium, assembly GCA_041611015.1. Lineage (GTDB taxonomy): Bacteria > Actinomycetota > Acidimicrobiia > Acidimicrobiales > UBA8592 > JBFINV01. The sequence continues at coordinate 328 of JBFINV010000275.1, forward strand.
CGGGAACTACTCCATCAACACCGGCAACGGCTTCTACGGCGCGTACCAGTTCACCATCTCGACCTGGAACTGGGTGACCGAGATCATCGGCCGCACCGATCTGATCGGCGTCCGGCCCGACCTGGCCGCCCCCGCCGACCAGGACCGCGTGGCCCAGGCGCTCGCGTTCGAGGTGCGTGGTGGCGGGTTGCGCCACTGGCCCGTCTGCGGGCGCCACTACGGCTGAGCGCCAGCCACCGCCCCACCGTCGCCGCCCACAGGGGGCGTGGCTCAGGGTCCGGCCGCCGCGGCCGATGGGGTACGACGTCCCATTGCCGCTCGGCAAGCTCGACATCGGAGGGCGCTGGGCGTGGAATCAGACAGCCATCCCGAGGACTCGACCGCGCTGCTCGCCGCCGCGTTCGGCGCGTCGCCGATCCCTGCGGCCATCGTCGACGGCCAGGACCGGATCGTGCACGCCAACGAGGCCTTCGCCCGCCGCCAGGACCACACCGACCCTGCGGAGCTGGTGGGGTCGGCGCTGCCCGATCTTCATTCCCGCTCGAGCCGCATCCCGCTCGGGGTGGGGCTGGGGGCCTACACCTTGATCAGCCTCGACCCGGCCGAGGCCACCGCCGGGGGTCCGTCCGCCCGATACACGGGCCTGGTGAGCCGGGAGGTGCTGCTCGGCGAGGTGGCACAGGCAATCGCGAGTGGGCGCCGCAACGCCCTGCTGGTGCTCCACGTCGACCGCTTCTCGATCATCGTCGACACCCTCGGTCCTGCCGAAGGTGACCGGCTCCTCGAGACACTGCTCGCCCGGGTGGCCTTGGCGACCCGGGCCGACGACGTGGTGTGCCGGCTGGGTGGCGACGAGGTCGCGGTGCTGTTGCGCCACCCGACCACCGCGGAGGATCCGGGGGCCACGGCGCGCTGGATCGTTCGCCTGGCCGGGGAGCCGGTGGAGCTCGACGGCCGATCGGTGGTGACCAGCCTGAGCGTGGGCGTGGCTCTGGCCGCTCCCGGCGCCACCGTGGAGTCACTCCTGCGACAGGCGGACGCCGCACTGTCGGAGGCCAAGCGGCACGGCCGCAACCGGGCGGTGGTGTTCGATCCGGCGCTCCGGGCGGTGCTGGAGGAGCGCTCCCGGCTCGAGTACGAGCTCCGGGTGGCCCTCTCGAGCGGGCGCCTCGAGCTGTACTTCCAGCCCGAGGTGGACATGGTGACAGGGGCCGTCCTGGGGGTGGAGGCCCTGGCCCGCTGGCCGCATCCGTCGCGGGGCCTGCTCGCAGCCGGAGCCTTCGTCGAGCTCGCCGAGCAGACCGGGCTGGTGGACGAGCTCGGCCGTTGGGTGCTCGACGAAGCGGTCAGCACTCTCGCCGGGTGGCGGGATCTCCACCCCGAGCTGGTCATGCGGGTCAACGTGAGCGCCATGCAGCTCGCCCGCCCCGAGCTGGTCGGGGACGTCGGTGCGATCCTCGACAGCGCTGCGGTGCCACCCCACCAGGTGTGCCTGGAGATCACCGAGACCGCGATCATGACCGACATCGGGCGCTCGATGGATGTCCTGGCCGAACTGCACCGGCTCGGCGTGCGGCTCGCCATCGACGACTTCGGCACCGGCTTCAGCTCCCTGGCCCACCTCAAGCGCTTCCCGGTCCAGCTGCTCAAGATCGACCGCACGTTCGTCGACGACCTCGGTGACGCCGAGGGCCGGGCCATCGTGGCGTCGGTGCTGGGGCTGGCGTCCTCGCTCGGCCTCGCCGTCATCGCCGAGGGGGTGGAGACCGACGAACAGCGCCGAGCGCTCGTGGAGCTGGGGTGCACCCGGGCCCAGGGCCACCTCTTCAGCGAGGCCATGGATCAGGACTCCTGTCGCCGCTGGCTGGCCACCCGACGCTGAACTGGCCTGCGGGCGTGTGGATCTCGGCTTGATCCGGACGACCCATGGAGAAGTGCTCATCCCGGCCGATAGATGAGGACAGGCAGAGCTCAGCGTGTGAGGTTCGATCTGGCCCCGAGTGACGAGACGGACGTCCTCGGGGCCATGTCGCGCCCGGGCCCGGCGCCGTCAGCGAGCGATCAGGGCCCAGAGGCCGCTGACCCCGGTCCCAGCGAGCAGGGCGACCACGGCCCAGATCGGGTCCGGGTCGGGAGCCGCGGCCACACCGGACGCCCCCAAGAGCACGAACGCCGCGCCGAACCCGCCCAGAGCCGGGCTCGGGCGGCGGCTCGCGCCGTCCGCATCAGCCGGCACGGATGACCCCCTCCCCGATACCCACGTCGAGGTTCACCACCAGGCGGGTGTCGCCCGGACCGTCGCTGCCGACGCTCAGCTCGTTGCCGACACCGGACTCCTCGGCGTCGAGCACCGCGAGCTCGCCGATGCCCACGTCGCCGGTCAGGGCCAGATCGATGTCGTCGGGCACCCAGATCACGGCCGAGCCGATGCCCAGGTCCACGTCGACCTCGGTGGTGGTGTTCCGGGGGAGCTCCAGGGCTCGCAGATCCACCTCGATGCGCCCCACGCCCAGACCCATCGTCGGGTCGAGGTCCTCGATCGTGGCCGGTGCCAGGCGGCGCTCGCCCATGCCGTCCTCGACGATCGGTTCGACCACCGCGGACGCGGCATAGGCCAACACCAACGCGACGCCCAACATCACGAGCCCCCGGGCTCGGCCCACGAACGCGCCCACCAGGGCGGCGAGGCCCACGATCACCAGGCTGAGCGCCAGCGTCGTGGAGACGTCACCGTCGATCCAGCCCCACCGGTCGGCAGCGATGGCGCCGGCCCACAGCAGGGCCACCGCCGAGGCCGCGACGCGGGTCACCATCGCCGGCGGGCGTGGCGCGACAGGGTCGGACGCCGGCGGTGGCTCCTCGACCAGCAGGGCCCCGGTCGGTGGCGCCACCGCGGCGTCGGTGCATCCGTCGGCCGTCGTATCGGAGTGGCCCCGGCCCCGCAGCAGGAACACCGCGGCGCCGACGAGCAGGATGGGCACGAGCACCCCGGCGTCGAAGACGTCGGCGAGGCCGAGGGCCGCGGCCAGGGCCAGGAGCGACACTGCGAGCAGCATCGAGCCATCGACGCCCCCGCTGCGGGGGCCGCCTTCGCCGGTTTCGCCGGCCTCGGGGACGACGATCCAGGCGATCAGGTACGCC
>JBFINV010000276.1:0-3446 GCA_041611015.1 Acidimicrobiales bacterium
ACCACACCGCCACCCACCTGCTCCACTGGGCCCTCAGGGCGGTGCTCGGCGAGCACGTCAAGCAGCAGGGGTCCTGGGTCGGTCCGGACCGACTCCGCTTCGACTTCAGCCACTACGAGCCCCTCACCCCGGACCAGGAGGCGGCGATCGAGGACCTCGTCAACGCCGAGATCCTCACCAACGCGCCGGCCCGTCACTTCGAGACCACCATGGAGCAAGCCCAGGAGCTGGGCGCCATCGCCTTCTTCGGTGAGAAGTACGGCGACGTGGTCCGGGTTCTCGAGGCCGGGCCCCACTCGACCGAGCTGTGCGGCGGCACCCACGTGCGCGCCCTGGGCGACATCGGCCTGGTCAAGATCGTGTCCGAGGGCTCCATCGGGTCCAACCTGCGCCGGATCGAGGCGGTGAGCGGTACCGCAGCGATCGACCTGCTCCGCCGGGAGGAGGCCCTGCTCGCCGAGGCCGCCTCGCTGGTCGGGGTCCCGGCCGACGGTCTGCTCGACGGTCTGCGCAAGCGCCTCGCCGAGCTCGACGAGCTCAATGCCGAGGTCCGCAAGCTCCGGTCCCTCGCGGCCGCCGGGCGCTCCAGCGAGCTGGCAGCCAGTGCGGTCGACGGAGTGGTGGTGGCCCGCGTGGACGGCCTCGGCCGCGACGACCTCAAGGAGCTCGCCATGGCCGTCAAGGATGCCGACGGTGTCGACGCCGTGGTGCTGGGCTCGGCTCTGGCCGCAGGCGGGGTGGCGCTGGTGGCCGCGGTCCGCGACGGGGCGGGGCACAATGCGGCATCGCTCATCGCCGAAGCAGCCAAGGCGGTCAAGGGGGGCGGGGGCAAGGGTGACACCTTCGCCATGGCCGGCGGCAAGGACCCCGATGGCCTCGACGACGCGCTCGCTCTGGCGCGCGCTGCGGCCGGTATCAGCTGAGCGGTGCGGACCCTCGGCATCGACCTCGGCGAGAAGCGGATCGGCGTGGCTCTGAGCGACCCTGGTGGCATCCTGGCCACGCCCCACACCGTGATCGTGCGCTCCGGATCGCGCGTCCGGGACCACCGGCGGCTTGCCGAGCTGGTCGAGGAGTGGGAGGTGGGCCGCATCGTGGTCGGCCTCCCACTCTCGCTCGATGGCACCGAGGGGCCGGCGGCGGTGGCCGCCAGGGCCGAGGCCGATGCCATCGGTGTCGCCACGGGCGTGCCCGTCGAGACCTACGATGAACGGCTGACCACCGTCAGCGCCCATCAAGTCCTGCGTGAGCAGGGCGTGGCCGGTCCCGATCGGAAGGAGGTCGTCGACAAGGTTGCCGCAGCCGTGCTGCTCCAGGCCTGGCTCGACGGCCGGTCTGCCGACAGCGACCGCGTCGACACCGCCGACGATCGATGAGACCCCCCGGTTCATGACCCACCAGCACAGGAACGACGACACCCAGCAGGTCGAGCGCATCCGACCGGACTCGGTCGCCCCGCGTGACGAGCCCGAGCAGCGCCTCCTCACCGACGAGGAGGCCGCCGCAGGTGCGGACTCGGTGTTCGCAGAGCCGGAGCGGGTGGCCTCGCACGCCTCGCCCTACCCCGACGGCGCGGGCGGCGCCCCCCACCCCGACGGTTTGGGCCCGGGTGCCGCCCCGAACGTGCAGTATCAGAGCGGCCAGCCTGGGGCGATGCTGCCCCAGTACTACGACCCCTACCCCCAGGGCGTGGTCCAGTACGACCCCGCCGACGAGTTCGAGCCCCCCGACGACCTGCCGCCCTGGTTCGAGGACGAGTACTACGACGACCGGGAGTGGGAAGCGCTGCCCCGGCGCACCAGCACCCTCTTCCGGGTCATGCTGTTCCTCGCCGGGTTCGCCGTCGTGGTGATCGCCGCCGGCGTGTACGTGAAGAACTGGGTCGATGACCAGCTCGACCCGCCCGGCGAGCCGGGTGACACGGTCGTGATCGACGTCCCCCAGGGCGCCTCCACCAACGACATCGTGCGCATCCTCGCCGACGAGGGCGTGGTCGCCAACGGCACCGTGTTCCGCTACTACCTGCGGTACAAGGACGCACCGGAGTTCCAGGCTGGGGAGTACACGTTCCAGACCAACATGGCGGTCTGGGACGCGATGGAGATCCTGGAGGGTGGGGCCCGGGTGCTCGACACCTACGTGGTCACCGTGCCCGAGGGCCTGCGGGTCTCCGAGATCGAGAACAGCCTGCTCAGCCAGCTCGATCGCTTCGATCCCACCGAGCTGCGGGACGCCTTCGCCACCGTGCGCCGGCCCGAGGTGTTCAGCGACCAGGTGATCTTCAGCACCGAGGGGTGGCTGTTCCCCGACACCTACGAGCTCGACGAGAACAGCCTCGACAACGAAGCCGCGTTGCTTGAGCGGATGGTCACCCGCTTCGATCAGGTCGCCACCGAGGTGGGCCTGATCGAGGGGGCCGAGCGCCTCGGGCTCACGCCCTACCAGGTGCTCGTGATCGCCTCGCTCATCGAGGAGGAGGCCCGCGCCGACGTCGACCGGCCCAAGATCTCGCGTGTCATCCACAACCGGCTGGCGGCCGACTGGAACCTCGGCATCGACGCCACGGTGGTCTACGCGCTCGGCGGCGACCGGGAGCTCTCGGCCGCAGACCTCGAGGTCGACTCGCCCTACAACACCCGCATCTACCCCGGGCTGCCACCCACGCCCATCGCGTCGCCGGGCCGGGCCTCGCTCGAGGCTGCGCTCAACCCCGAGGAAGGGGAGTGGCTCTACTACGTGCTCACCGAGGAGAACGGACCGGGCACCCACACCTTCGCCGTCACCGAGGAGGAGTTCGCCGCCGCGGTCCAGGTCTGCATCGAGCGCCAGCTGGGTTGCGGCTGACGCCGAGGCGATGTCCCCGACGGCCACCACCCGCATCGCGGCGGTGATCGGCAACCCCGTCCGGCACTCGCTTTCCCCGGCGCTGCACAACGCCGCGTTCGAGGCCCTGGGGCTCGACTGGACCTACGTGGCCTTCGACGTGGCCCCGGGCCGGGCCGCGGCGGCTCTGGACGCCATGCGGGCGCTGCACCTCGGCGGGCTCTCGGTCACCATGCCTCACAAGACCGACGCAGCTGCGGCGGCCGATCGGCTCACCCCCGAGGCCGCCCTGCTGGGGGCGGTCAACTGCGTGACCTGGGACCAGGGTGAGCTGGTCGGGCACAACACCGACGGGCGGGGGTTCGTCGACGGCTTCGTCTCCGACACCGGTGCCGACCTCGGTGGTCGCCGCTGCTTCGTCGTGGGTGCCGGGGGCGCGGCTCGGGCCGTGGTGCTGGCTCTGGCCGAGGCCGGTGTGTCCGAGATCACGGTCGCCAACCGCACCCAGTCCACGGCGGTGTCCGCAGCCGAGCTCGCGGGTGGGATCGCCCGGGTGGGCCGGGTGGGCGATGCCCGCCACGCCGACGTGGTGATCAACGCCACCTCGATCGGCATGGCCGGCA
>JBFINV010000277.1:0-3369 GCA_041611015.1 Acidimicrobiales bacterium
TGCAGGAACGAGACCAGGATCTCGAAGCCGGTCATCAGGATCAGCAGGATGAACGGCGCGATGGCGCCGATGTAGGTGCTCTCCCACAGCGTGGCCGAGAGCACCGCGAAGGTCACGAGGAGCAGGTGGCCCGCGACCATGTTCGCCCAGAGCCGGATGGCGAGCGACAGGGGGCGGATGACGAAGACCGAGAAGAACTCGATCGGGGTCACGATCACGTAGAGGGCCTTGGGCACCCCCGGGGGGAACAGGGTGCTCTTGAGGTATCCGAAGAACCCCTGGTGCTTGACGCCCAAGAAGTTGTAGATGACCCACACCATCAGCGCCATCGCCAGGGGGATGGCCATGCGGGCGTTGGCCGGGAACTGGATGAACGGGATCACCTCGAAGATGTTCGAGAAGAACACGAAGAAGAACATCGTGGTGAGGAAGGGCACGTACTTCTTGCCGTCCGAGCCCATGGTCTGCTCGACGATGCTCCCCTCCACGAAGCGGATGCCCCCCTCGGCCACGTGGAACAGCCCCGAGGGAACGAGGTCCTTGCGGGAGCCGGCCCACATGAACAGCCCCGCCGTGAGCGCGAGGGCGAACAGATAGACGAGCACCGTCTTGTTCATGGCGATCGGTGTCCCGTCGAACGCGAAGTCCGGCCACTCGAAGAGGTGGCTGACGGGCGGGAACTCCAGGGCGAGGACGTACACCTGCGGGTTACTCCTTGTCGGGAGCGGCGGCGGTGCCGCTCGTGGGCGCGAGACCGGGGTGGGCCAGGGTCGCCGAGACGTACCTGGTCTCCCAGATCAGCAGGCCCAGATGGGTGACGATCAGGGTGATTGCGAAGGGGGCGATCTCGAACCAGCCGAGGTCGCGCACCGGCAGGACCGCAGCGGTGAGCAGGCCCATGCGGAGGACGAAGCCACCGAGGACCGCGCCCATCAGCAGCTGGGGCGAGATCCGCACCGCCCAGTCGATGAGCCAGGCGCCGGCGACGAAGTTGACCAGCACCAAGCCCAGGGCGAAGCCGCTCGACACCAGCCCGGCGAGGCCCCACACCGCAGCGCAGAGTGCGACCAGGATCGGGCCCGCCAGGAGTCCTCGGCGGAACAGGTCGAGGGCCACCTGCCGCTCGGGTGCCACTGCGCCGGGACCGACCGCGAGCTCAGCCATCGCGCTTGCGGCTCTCGGGCAGCGAGGACTCGTAGGACTCCATCCGGGCGTTGTAGGTGGTGACGAGCTTCCACACCTCATAGGCGGCGACGATCCCGGCGAGCACGAGGATGAACAGCGGCGTGGTGTCGAGCCAGCGGTCGATCAGCCAGCCGATGAGCGCGAACAGGGCGGGCGTGAGGACCAGCTCGAGGGCGGCGGTGAGGCCGTCGTCCGCACCTTGGAGAGCTCGGGCTGGCTTGGCCACCAGGAGGGATTCCTTCGGTCGATCGGGGCGCGGCGCAGGCGCGCCGAACTTTGTGAACGGGTTCGCAATCTAGTCGACGGCAAACTCAAGTCGGCAACTTAGTCGCGAACATCGTCCCCTGTCTCCTGTCTGAGCGCAGCTACCCGAGAGGTAATCGGGGCCGCCCCTCGATGCTCGTCGAGGCTGATCCACTGGCTCGGGCGGAGCCGGTACGCTCGCTTCTCATGACCGTCCAGGACGACCCGATCGCCCCCACGACCGCACCCGCGAACGAGGCCTACCGCGCCGCGCTCGAGGCCATCGCCGCAGTCGAACCCGAGGTGGCTCGCCACATCCGAGGCGAGCTGGAGAACCAGCGGAGCCAGCTCAAGCTGATCGCCTCGGAGAACTACGCCAGCCCCGCGGTGCTGCTGGCGATGGGCAACTGGTTCAGCGACAAGTACGCCGAGGGCGTCCCGGGGCACCGCTTCTACGCGGGCTGCGAGCACGTGGACGCGGTCGAGCGGTTGGCGAACCAGTACGCCTGCGAGCTCTTCGGCGCCGACCACGCCTACGTGCAGCCTCACTCGGGGATCGACGCCAACCTGGTCGGCTTCTGGTCGATCCTGTCCTGGCGGGTGGAGGCCCCCTTCCTCGCCGAGCGCGATGTGGGCCACGTCAACGAGCTCAGCGAGGACGACTGGGCCGTCCTGCGCCGGGCGCTGGGCGACCAGCGCATGATCGGCATGGCCCTCGCCAGTGGGGGCCACCTCACCCACGGGTTCCGGCCCAACATCTCCGGGAAGCTGTTCGACCAGCGGTCCTACGGCGTCGAACCGGACACCGAGCTGCTCGACTACCAGCGCGTCGCCGAGCTGGCCCGGGAGTTCCGGCCCCTCGTGATCGTGGCCGGCTACTCCGCCTACCCCCGCAAGGTGAACATCGCCACCATGCGCCAGATCGCCGACGACGTCGGCGCGGTGCTCATGGTGGACATGGCCCACTTCGCCGGGCTGGTGGCCGGCGGGGTCTTCGACGGCGACTTCGACCCGGTGGCCCACGCCCACATCGTGACGTCCACCACTCACAAGTCGCTGCGAGGCCCACGGGGCGGGCTGGTGCTGTCCAACGAGCCCGAGCTGTACGAGTACATCGACAAGGGCTGCCCCATGGTCCTGGGCGGGCCCCTGGCCAACGCCATGGCCGCGAAGGCCGTGGCCTTCTCCGAGGCCCGGCGCCCGGAGTTCGCCCGCTACGCCCGGCAGGTGACCGACAACGCCGCCACCCTCGCCGAGGCCATCGCGTCCCGAGGCGGGCGCATCGTCACCGGCGGCACGGAGAACCACCTGGTGCTGGTGGACGTGACCGCCTTCGGGATCACCGGCCGCCAGGCGGAGTCCGCGCTCGAGGATGCCGGGGTCATCGTCAACCGGAACTCGATTCCCTACGACGCGAACGGCGCCTGGTACACCTCGGGGATACGCCTGGGCACGCCGGCTCTCACCACCCTCGGCATGGGCACCGACGAGATGGTCGAGGTGGCCGACATCATCTGCTCGGTCCTGCATGCCGCCGAACCCACCACGACCGGCTCCGGGGCCGCGTCGAAGGCGCACTACGATCTCCCCGACGACGTCCGCGACGCCAGCCGGGGCCGCGCCGGCGACCTGCTCGCGGCCCATCCCCTCTACCCCGAGATCCGCCTCTGAAGCCCTCGGTCCACGAGCTGGCGGGCGACGTCCACCCGCTGCTCGCCGAGCTCCGCGCCAGCGGGCCCGTCGTCCCGGTGCCCGCGATCGGCGGCTGGCTGGTGCTCGGCCACCACGCAGCGACGGCAGTGATGCGGGATCCGGCCACCTACACCGTCGACGATCCGCGCTTCACGACCGGCCAGGTGGTGGGCCCGAGCATGCTGAGCGTCGACGGCCCCGAGCACGACCGTCACCGGGGGCCCTTCGTCGAGCCCTTCCGTCCGGCCA
>JBFINV010000278.1:0-3353 GCA_041611015.1 Acidimicrobiales bacterium
CCCTCGGGGTAGGCGTCGTGGCGGTGCAGCCACGCCATGGACCAGGGGAGGTCGTCCTCGTCGCGCCCCTTCGGGGTGAGGTCGAGCATGTGGTAGGCGCCGTTCACCATGTCCAGACCCCGGGAGAACGTCTGATAGGTGAGGAACACCCGGTCGTCGCCAGCCCGGGCGAACACGCTGAGCCCGTGCATCTCGTCGCCTGCGGCCTGCTGGGTGCCGAAGTTGTACGGGGCGTTGCCCGCCTCGATGTCCTCGGGGCGGAAGCTGACCCCCATGTCGTAGTTGAAGCTGCTGCCGGCGGACGAGTACCAGGGGAAGGTCCAGCCCATGCGGGTCCGGTACTTCTCGATCTCGGGGAGCGAGGCCCGGGAGATCGCGACCAGGGTGGTGTCCCGGGCGCCCAGGTGGACCTGGGTGCCGTCGTAGTTGTCGGCCCAGAACGAACAGGAGGGGCAGCCCTCCTCCCAACCGGGCCCGAGCATGAAGTGGTAGACGATCAGCTGACCCCGGCCGTCGAAGAGCTCGGCGAGGGTACGGATGCCGTCGGGTCCCTCGAACTCGTACTCCTCGGTGATCTCGGTCCACGGCAGCTCTCGCCGCTGCCGGCTCAGCTCGTCGCGCTGGCGGGTGAACGCCTTCTCGTCGGCCATGTGGGACAGACGGGCTGCGACCCACTCGTCGCGGTCGACCACTGCCGGGGGTGTGAGCTCGGTCATGGCGAAGCCTCCTCGTCGAGCCGTTGCCCCGACGCTACCAACCCCACCGAGCCTCCGACGGGGTCTCGACCCTCTCCCGAAATCTGTGGCGGATCGTGCAGTTTTCCGCGCTTTCGGGCACAAATTTGGGGCTGAGCGGGTCGGGCCGCTGCCGATTTGTTCTCACAGATCAGCGGGGGTCCCTGTGGCGAGCTCGGTGGGGTGGCGGGTCTCCAGCACCTCTGCCCACTCGCCTCGCCCGGTGGCCCGGAGACGATCGAGGTAGCCGGGGAGGCGGTGGCGGGTGTGGTAGGGGCCGCCCTCGGACTGCACGATCGACATCGGATCGACCGGCGAGTAGCTCCGAGCCAGCTGCCCGGCGGTCCAGGCCTCCAGTCTCGACGCGCCTTCGCGGGCGAGGGCCGGCTCGCTGGGTGCCAGGTCGTGCTGCTCGTGGGGGTCCGAGGCGACGTCGAACACCATCTCCTCGGGCCAGTGGGGGTGGTAGCCGTCGTGCCAGGTCCGTAGGTACAGGTACTGGCCCCAACGCACGGCTCGCTGACAGGCCCAGGCTCCCTGCGAGAGGACCAGTTGGTCGCGCCCGGACTCGGTGCCGGCCGCCAGCGCGGGCGCCACGGACTGGCCGTCCCAGTGGTCCGGGACCTCGAGCCCGGCCAGCTCCACCACGGTGGCGGCCACGTCCAGATGGTAGAGGAGGCCCCGATGGACGCCGGGGTCCAGGCCGGGCCAGCGCAGTATCGCCGGGATGTGGCAGGTGGCCTCGTCGGCAGCCTGGTGGTCGGCGTAGACGCCGAGCTCACCGAAGGCCTCGCCGTGATCCGAGCTCACCAGGATCGCGGTCTCCGCCAGCACGCCGAGGGTGTCCAGGTGCTCGACGATCGTGCCCACTGCGTCGTCGGCGTAGCGGATCCCCACGTCGTAGCCGTCGAAGATCTGGCGCACGGCCTCCATCGACGCCGCGTCCCATGGCTGGCGGGGAGGTGGCGGGCCGTGCTCGTCGGGCGAGAACCCCCAGGGCTCCTGGGCCGAGTGAGGACCCGCCAGCTCCCAGTTCCTCGCCCGGACCTGCTCGGTGTGCCACGGCGGAGGCGGATCGTCGGCGAAGGGGTCGCCGTACTCGGTGGGGGTGTTGTAGGGGGTGTGGGGATCCCAGAGATGCACGTGGAGGAACCACTGGTCGGCCCGGCCCCGGCGGTCCAGCCAGTCGAGCACGCCCGGCAGCACCTCGTCGGCGCGCTCGCCACCGAAGCCCCGCATCAGGTTCATGGCCTCCATGTACCCGTGGTTCCACCAGCTCGCCGAGTGTCGAAAGGGGAAGCTCGAGATCGAAGCCGTGTCCCAGCCCGCGGCGAAGAACAGCGCGGGCCACGAGCTCCTGGCAAAGCGCCCGATGAACTCCCGCCCGACCCCTTCGGGGCGGATGTCGGCAGCCAGACCACCGTGGTTCACCACTCCGTTGCGGATGCCGAACATGCCTGTCGCGAGCGCGGTGCGGCTGGGCAAGCACGGCACGTCCGACGCGTACACGTCGGCGAAGCGGACCCCGTCTGCCGCCAGCGCGTCGATGTTCGGGCTGGTGTCGCGCTGGTAGCCGGCGCACCCGAGATGGTCGGCGCGCAGGGTGTCGATGTCCAGGTAGAGGAACCGCATGGGTCAGTTTTGTAGCCGCGTCCGCGGCGGCCGGCTCAGAGCGAGCGGCCCTGGAGGGCGGCGACGTGGTCGGGGAGGGCCACACCCGGGGGGACCCGACCGTCGTCGGTGGGGGAGCCGAGCGCGGTGATGACCGGGACGGTGCCGGCCCAGATCGCCAGTGCGTAGTCCTCGTCGTCGTCGACGGGGGGACCGGTGCGGATCTTGGCCGACGCCCGGTCGAGTCGGATCCGGACCACCCCGGTGGCATTCACCTCCTTGCGCGTGGTGGCTCGCAGCGCGGCCGACCGCCCCGGGGCCAGGGCCTCGACGAAGCACTCGAGCGCCGCTTCCTTCTCGGCGCGATCGGTGACCGGCTCGGCGGTCCCGATCACCACCACCGAGCGGTAGTTCATCGAGTGGTGGAACGCAGAGCGGGCCAGCACCAGCCCATCGAGCAGGGTCACCGTCACACAGACCTCGGTCCCGGCGCCCCGCCGGAGGGTGCCCGCAGCCGCTGATCCGTGCAGGAGCAGGGTGTCTCCGTCGCGCACGTAGAACATCGGGATGACCACGGGTGACCCGTCCCGGACCGACCCCACGTGGGCCACCAGCCCCGCATCCAGGATGGCGTGCACCGCCGCCTGGTCATAGCTGGCACGCTTGGGGAGGCGTCGCACCCGGACCGACTCCGACGGCGGCCCGTGCTCATATTGTACTGATACAGTCGCTACCATGAACTGATACAATAGTCCGATGGTGGCGATGACGGCCAGCAAATTGGCGGCCCAGATCGAGGGACAGGTCGCCGCCGGTGTTCTCACGCCCGGCGACCGCCTCCCGCCGGTGCGGGAGCGGGCCCGTGAGCTGGGTCTGGCCCCGAACACCGTGGCTGCGGCGTACCGACGGCTCCGCGAGCGGGGCGTGGTCGTCGGCCGGGGCCGGCAGGGCACGGTGGTGGCCGACCGGCCGCCCGTGGCCCCGCTGTTGGCCCCACCCGTCCCGCCC
>JBFINV010000279.1:0-3349 GCA_041611015.1 Acidimicrobiales bacterium
CTGCGCCTTGCCGGCCAGCGCATTCTCCACCGAGTTACTCACCGCACCTCCGACTCGGGGCACTAGTGGCGGACGGCGTGCGGGTCGGCTCGGGTCGCTGGGCCCGACGGCTGGTGCTGTGGCCACCGCTGCTGCTGGGCGTGCCCCTGCTGGTCGCCCTGGCCCCGGTGCTGTTCGTCGCCGCCGCGGTGATCGACCTGCTCACCGGACCCCGGCGCCTCCGAGCTGTCCGGACAACCGGGATGGCGCTGAACTACGCGGTCGCCGAGTGGTTCGGGCTGGTCGCCGGCGGGGTGCTCTGGGTGCTGACCCTGGGTGGGCTGCTGATGCGCCGGGAATGGTCCCAGCGGCTCCACCACCGGGTCCAGCGGCGCTGGACCCGGGCGGTGATGGCGGCGCTGGCGCGATGGTTGCGCGCCAGTTGGCACGTCGAGGGCGCCGAGCACCTCGGCCCCGGGCCGGTCATCGTGTGCGCCCGCCACGCCAGCATCTTCGACGCGGTGGTGCCGGCGGTCGTCCTGGGCGATCACCCCGAGATCCGGGCCCGCCATGTCCTCAAGGCCGAGCTGATGTGGGACCCGTGCCTCGATCTGTTCGGGCACCGGCTCCCGAACCATTTCGTCGACCGACTCCCGACCGAGCGCGACCGCGAGCTGGCCGCGGTGGCTGCGTTGGCGGACGATCTCGGCACCGATGCGGTCGTGATCTTCCCCGAGGGAACCTTCCCGACCCCGGCCCGGATGGGCCGAGCCATGCGCCGCGTTGCCGAGCGCGAACCGGAGCGGGCCCGCCGGCTGACGCTCCGCCACCTGCTGCCGGTTCGCCCCGGCGGGGTGAACGCGCTGATCGAGGCGGCTCCCAGCGCCGATCTGGTCTTCATCGGCCATCGGGGGTTCGAGCCCTTCGGATCGCTCCGCTCGATCATCGCCAACGTGCCCTTCGGCCGACCCGTCGACATCATGGTGTGGCGGGTGGCCGCCGCCGAGATCCCCGATGACCCCGACGGCCGGCTGGCGCTCATCGACCGCTGGTGGCAGCACATGGACGACTGGATCGACGACACCGAGCAGAGGGAGGTGGCCCCATGAGCGTCGGCGGGGTCCTGGCGGTGAACGCGGTGGTGCTGCTGGCAGCCATGACCGCGCTCTGGGGCGTGAGCGTGGCGGTGAGGGACGCCAGCATCGTGGACATCGCCTGGGGCGCCAGCTTCGTGGTGGTGGCGTGGGTGTCTCGATTCGTCGCCGACGGGCACGCCGCCCGACAGAACCTGCTGGTGGTGCTGACCACCCTGTGGGGTCTGCGCCTGGCAATCTACCTCGCTCGACGCAACCTGGGACAGGGTGAGGACCCCCGCTACGTGTCGATGCGGCGGCGGGGCGGGGACGCGTGGTGGTGGGTGAGCCTGTTCAAGGTCTTCTGGCTCCAGGGAGCCCTGGTCTGGGTGGTCTCGCTCCCGGTACAGCTGGGCCAGGTCCCCGACGAGGCGGGCTGGTTCTGGGTGATGGCCCTGCTCGGCACCGCGCTCTGGGCGGTGGGCCTGGGGTTCGAGACCGTCGGCGATCTCCAGCTGGCCCGGTTCAAGGCAGACCCGGCCAACGACGGCCAGATCATGGACCAGGGCCTGTGGCGCTACACCCGCCACCCCAACTACTTCGGCGACGCCTGCGTTTGGTGGGGGCTCGGGATCGCTGCGGCCTCGACCTGGCTGGGCGCCATCGGCCTCGTCGGGCCCCTGGTGATGACCTACCTGCTGGTCAACGTCTCCGGCAAGGCCCTGCTGGAGCGGCGCATGGCCAAGGCCCGGCCGGGGTATGCGGACTACGTGGCCCGCACCAGCGGCTTCTGGCCCCGCCCACCACGGACCGAGGTTCGACCATGACCGTTCCACCCGTCGAGGAGGACGTCCTCACCGCGGCCTACGACATCGCCACCATGGCCGCCAACTTCGTGGCAGACCGCTACCGGCAGGGCGATCACCCCGTCGAGCACAAGCCCGACGGCAGCGAGGTGACCGCGGTGGACCGGGAGGCGGAGCAGATGGTGCGCCAGGCGGTGGCGACCCGGTTCCCCGAGGACACCGTGATCGGCGAGGAGGCCGGCACGTCCGGCGGAGGGGGTGGGCGCCGGTGGGTGGTGGATCCGATCGACGGGACCGCCTCGTTCGTGCGCCAGGTGCCGCTGTTCTCGACGCTGCTGGCCGTGGTCGACGAGCACGGCCCGGCGGTGGGGGTGGTGTCGCTGCCGGCGCTCGACGAGGTGGTGGTGGCCGGCCGGGGTCGGGGCTGCACGCACAACGGCCGCACGTGCAAGGTGTCGACCGTCGCCGAGCTGGACGCGGCTTGTGTGTCCAGCAGCGCCTTCGATGGGTCCTGGTGGCCCCGCGAGTCCCTGCTCGGAGTGCTGGAGAGCGGCGCCCGGACCCGCACCTGGGGCGACGGCTACGGCTACTTCCTGGTGGCCACCGGTCGGATCGAGGCCATGGTCGAGCCCGAGCTCGCCACCTGGGACATCGCCCCGATGCTCACGATCATCCCCGAGGCCGGGGGCCGGGTCACGACCTGGTCGGGCAGCTCGGAGCTGGCCGAGCGGGCCGGCTGGATCGCCTCCAACGGCAAGGTCCACGACCAGCTGCTCGCGCTCGTGGGCAACTCGGATCTGTGAGAACAAATCGTCGCCGATCATCGACGCCAACGCGGATCTGTGAGAACAAATCGTCGCCGATCATCGACGCCAACGCGGATCTGTGAGAACAAATCGTCGCGATCTTCTTCTCACAGATCCCGGGCTCGTTCCCCGGCGATCGGCGAGGCCGACCCGCCAACCGGCCCGGACCCAGCGACGAGGGACGAGGAGCGGCAGGGCGCCTCCGGTGCCGCCGCAGAGCAGCCCGACGAGCGAAGCGGCGAAGCGGCGATTGCGGGAGGAATCAGAAGACGACGGACTCGACGCTGACCGCAGGCTTGAGGCGGCTCTTCCAGGAGCTGGCGGCGCCGATCGAGTCGGCGTAGCGCTCCTTGCGCCGGGCCACCCGGGCACCGACGTTCTCCTCGCTGCCGCCGGCTTCGTACTGGGCTTGGATGCCTTCCTTCAGCATGTTCAGGGCCTCGGAGCGCAGCTGGGAGATGCGGCTCTCGGTGACGCCGAGGAATCGGGCCAGGTCCTGGGAGGTACGGCCCTCGAGGAAGTAGCCCTCCACCACCATGCGGTGCCGCTCGGGGAGCAGCTGGACCGCGTCGTTCAGGTAGGAGTGGAGCTCGCGGTGCTCCATCTCCTCGCAGGGCTCACGGTTGGAGCCGTCGGGCAGGACGTCGACCAGGGTCAGGTCCTCGTCGGCGCCCTCGTAGACCTC
>JBFINV010000280.1:0-3348 GCA_041611015.1 Acidimicrobiales bacterium
GGCGCTGAAGAAGGCCCTCGAGATGACCCCCGCGGCGGTCCACGAGGAGGTTCGGACCGCCAGCCTGCTCGGCCGGGGCGGCGCCGGCTTCCCGGCCGGTGTGAAGTGGGGCTTCCTGCCCGAGGGCGTCTGGCCCCGGTACCTGGTGGTCAACGGCGACGAGTCCGAGCCGGGCACCTACAAGGACCGGGTGCTGATGGAGCTCGACCCGCACCAGCTGATCGAGGGCTCGGTCATCACCTGCTACGCCATGGGCCTGGCCCAGTGCTTCCTCTACGTCCGCGGGGAGATGGCCCTGGCCCAGGAGCGGATCGCCGAGGCTCTCAACGAGGCCTACGAGGCCGGGTACGTGGGCCGCAACATCCTGGGCACCGAGCTCTCGGTGGAGGTGATCCTGCACTGGGGCGCCGGCGCCTACATCGTCGGCGAGGAGACCGCCCTCATCGAGAGCCTCGAGGGGAACCGGGGAATGCCCCGGCTCAAGCCCCCGTACTTCCCGGCCGCGATCGGCCTCTACGGGCAGCCCACCATCGTCAACAACGTGGAGACCCTGGCCAACATCCCGTGGATCGTCAACAACGGCGGTTCCGCGTTCGCGGCCATCGGGGCCGATGCCTCGACAGGCACCCGGATCTTCGCGGTGTCGGGCCACGTCCGACACCCCGGCGTCTACGAGGTGGAGTTCGGCACGACCACCTTCCGCGACATCATCATGCGTGAAGACCTCGCTGGCGGGATCCGCAACGGGAACGACCTCAAGGCCTTCATTCCCGGTGGGGCCTCGGCCCCGTGGTTCTACGAGGAGCACCTGGACCTACCGCTGGAGAAGACCCTCGTCGACGAGGCCGGGTCGATGCTGGGTTCGGGTGCCATCGTGGTGATGGACCACACCACCGACGCGGTCAAGGCCTGCCACAACGTGGTGCGGTTCTTCGCCCGAGAGTCCTGCGGCAAGTGCTCGCCGTGTCGGGAGGGCACCAGCTGGCTCGAGAAGATCCTCCTGCGGATCCTGGCCGGACACGGCCGGCCCCAGGACCTGGGCCTGCTCCTCGACGTGTGCGACAACATCAGCCCCGGCATCACCTGGCCGCCGAAGCAGACCACGATCTGCCCGCTCGGACCCTCGGCGGTGTCGCCGATCGCCTCGGCCATCGAGCGCTTCGCCGACGAGTTCCACGCCTACATCGGGGCCAACCAGCTGGCCGTGGCCGCCGCCGGTCCGGGGGAGGTGGCGTGAGCGAGACGGTCACGTTCACGGTCGACGGGGTCCAGGTGTCCACCGCGGCGGGCACCCTGCTCATCACCGCCTGCGAGGACGCCGGAGTGTACATCCCCCGGTTCTGTCACCACGAGCGCATGAACCCGGTGGGCATGTGCCGGATGTGCCTCGTGGAGGTCGACGTCGGCCGGGGGCCGCTGCTCCAACCGGCCTGCATGATCGCGGCCACCGACGGGATGGTGGTCCACTCCGAGTCCGAGGTCACCAAGAAGGCCCAGGACGGGGTGCTCGAGTTCCTGCTCATCAACCACCCCCTCGACTGCCCGGTCTGCGACAAGGGTGGCGAGTGCCCGCTCCAGGACCAGACGATGGCCTACGGGCCAGGTGAGTCCCGCTTCGTCGAGGAGAAGCGCCACTTCGCCAAGCCCATACCGGTGAACAGCAACGTGTTGCTCGACCGTGAGCGGTGCATCCTCTGTGACCGCTGCACCCGCTTCGCCGACGAGGTGGTCGGCGATCCCCTGATCCACTTCATGGACCGGGGCAGCCAGTCCCAGGTCAACACCTTCCCCGATCATCCCTTCGCTTCCTACTTCAGCGGCAACACCGTCCAGATCTGTCCGGTCGGGGCCCTCACCGCCGAGCCCTACCGCTTCAAGGCTCGTCCCTGGGATCTCGAGGAGGTGGTCTCCACCTACCCGAACGCCATGGGCGACCGTATCGTCGTCCAGTCCTCGCGCGACCAGGTGCTGCGCTTCCAGGGCCTGGACTCCGAGGCCGTGAACTGGAGCTGGCTCACCGACAAGGAGCGGTTCTCGTTCGAGGCCTTCCAGAGCGACCAGCGCCTGGCCGACCCGCTCGTGCGGGGGAGCGGGCTGAACCGGCCCGACCCCGACGGCGACGAGCTGGTGGCGTCGACCTGGAGCCGGGCCCTCGGCAGCGTCGCCGACGCGGTGGCGGCCAGCGACCCCGGCCGGGTCGGTCTGATCGGCGGAGCCCGGCTGACCAACGAGGCCCAGTACGCGTGGACGAAGCTGCTCAAGGGGGTGATCGGCACCGACAACGTGGACGCGCTGCTGGGCGACGAGCTGCCGGCGCACGCATTGTTGGGTCTGCCCCGGGCCACCATCGCCGAGGCCTGCCGGCCCGGCGGCACCATCGTCCTCGCCGGCCCCGACCCGAAGGAGCAGCTCGGCACCCTCTACATCCGGCTCCGCCATGCGGTCGTCGAGGACGGGGCCAGGCTCATCGAGCTGACGCCCGCCGCCACGGGGCTGTCGAACATCGCCGCAGCGCGCCTCCACGCCCGCCCCGGAGAGGCGGGCGCCGTCGCCAGGGCCCTGGTGTCCGGCGAGGTGAGCGGCGACGTCGGTGGGGTCGCCGGGGTCGACATCGAAGCCGCCCACCGCCTCCTGGAGGGGCCGGTCACCGTGGTGCTGGGACGGACGTCGCTGGCAGAGTCGCCCGCCGCCACGCTCGAGGTGGCCGAGGCCTTCCGTGGCATCGACGACGCCCGATTCCTGCTCGCCGTACGGCGGGGCAACACCATGGGCGCGCTGGACATGGGCATGCATCCGGGGCTGCTCCCGGGTCGAACCACCCTCGAGAGCGGCCGAACCGCCTTCGCGGCGGTCTGGCCCCGCGTTCCCGACAGCACCGGCCTGGACACCGGGGCGATGCTGGCGGCCGCAGCCGCCGGCGAGCTCGACGTGTTGTTCCTACTGGGCGCCGACCCCGTGGCCGACACCGCCGATCCGGAGCTGGCCCGGGCCGCGCTCGAAGCCACGCCGACGGTGGTCGCCGTGGACCTGTTCCTCACCGAGTCGGCGCGCTCGGCTCAGGTGGTCCTTCCGGCCGCGGGGTTCACGGAGAGCACCGGCAGCCACACCAACCTCGAGGGTCGCATCTCGCCCGTTCGTCAGAAGGTCACCCCGCCGGGGACGGCTCGGGCCGACTGGACCATCGCCGCCGAGCTGGCCGCCCACCTCGGCGCGGACCTCGGCATCGAGTCGCCGGCTGACGCCTGGCCCGAGCTCGGCCCCCTGTCGGCGGTCCACCACGACGTCGACGCAGCCCGGATCGAGGCCGAGGACGACGGGGTGTTGGTCACCGCCGCCGGCCCGCGCCCC
>JBFINV010000281.1:0-3303 GCA_041611015.1 Acidimicrobiales bacterium
CGCAGCCGCTCCCAGACCCGGCGCAGGGGCCCGGCGGCGTCGCGCAGCCGCTGGCGGGCGGCGGGTGGCAGAGGCCGGGACACCTTGGCGAGCAGCTGGGCCACCTTGGCGTTGACGGCGTCGAGCCGCTCCAGGTCCTGATCGCTCAGCTCGAGATCGGCTGCGGCCAGGTTCTCCTCGAGGTGGGCCAGCGACGATGTGCCGGGTATCGGGGCCATGACGGGGGAGCGGGCCAGCAGCCACGCCAGGGCCACCTGGCTCGGGGTGGCACCGTGGGCCTCGGCCACCGCCGCCAGGGCCCCCGTGCCCGACGTGAAGCCGAACCCTGCGAGCGGTGCGTACGGCAAGAAGGCGACGCCATCGGCTTCGCAGGCCCGCAGCACGTCCTCGTGGTCCCGGTCGCGGAGGTGGTACTTGTTCTGCACCGACGCCACCGGGGTCATCGCCGTCGCCGTCCGGTATTGGGACAGGTCGACGTTGGACAGGCCGATCAGGCGCACCTTGCCCTCGTCCCTCAGCTCGGCGAGGGCGCCGACGGAGTCCTCGAATGGCACCTCGGGGTCGGGCCAGTGCAGCTGGTAGAGGTCGATGGTGTCGACCCGGAGCCGGCGCAGCGAGCCCTCGCAGGCGGCTCGGAGGTGCTCCGGGCGGCCGTTGTTGTCCCAGGACCCGTCGGGCCCCCGCAGCAGGCCGCCCTTGGTGGCCACCACCAGCGCGTCTGGGTAGGGCGCCAGCACCTCGGCGATCAGCTCCTCGTTGTGGTGCGGGCCGTAGGCGTCGGCGGTGTCGATCAGCGTCACCCCGGCGTCGACGACCCGTCGCAGCACTCGGGCCGCCTCCTCCCTGTCGGCCGGCGGCCCCATGATCCCCGGACCGGTGAGGCGCATGGCCCCGAACCCCAGGCGGTGGACCTCCAGGCCCGCGCCGAGGCCGATGGTGCCGCCCAGGGGGGCACCGCTGCTTTCGCCGTCTGATCGCACGTTCACGCCGTAGTGCGTAGCACTGTTCAGGCCCAGCCGCGCTGCGGTAGGCTCGCTCGCTGCACGTGGCGTCGGTACCGAAGCCCGGTGAGATCCCGGCACTGTCCCGCAACGGTGATGCTCCCGAGCCCGCTCGGGGGACGAGTCCGGTCGAGGCCGGCACCACGACGAACCATCCCGAGGAAGGACGGGTTCGTCGGAGGGACCTCCTGTCGACGAGCACCAACGGCCTCGATCCAGGAGGACCAATGAGACCCAGACTGCTGCTGTTGTTGCTGGTGGTGGCGGCCCTGATCGTCGCCGCCTGCGGCGAGGCCACCACCGAGCCGGTGGCCACGGGCGATCCCCTACCGACCGCCACCCCCGAGCCCACGGTCGAGGCCACGCCCACCGCCGCGGAGGCGACTGCCACCCCGGCGCCCGAGCCCGAGCCGACCGCCACCGCGGAGCCCGAGCCGACGGCCGCCCCCGAGCCGGAGCCGCAGCGGATCATCTCGCTGTCACCCGCCCACACCGAGATCCTGTTCGCGATCGGGGCCGGCGACCAGGTCATCGCCGTCGACGACCAGTCGAACTTCCCGCCCGAGGCCCCGACCACGGAGCTGTCCGGCTTCATACCGAACGTGGAGGCCATCATCGGCTTCGAGCCCGACCTGGTGGTCAGCCAGGGATTGCCCGAGGACATCGAGGAGGGCCTGGCCGCGGCCGGGATCGAGTCCCTGCCGCTCTTCGCGCCCGACACCCTCGACGGCGCCTTCGCCCAGATCCAGACCCTCGGCGAGGTCACCGGCCACCCCGACGAGGCCGCCCAGGTGGTCGCCGACATGCAGGCCGAGATCCAGGCCATCGTGGCCGAGGTGCCGGAGTGGGAGGAGCCTCTCACCTACTACCACGAGCTCGACGGGACCCTGTTCAGCGCCACCTCCGACACCTTCATCGGCCAGATCTACTCGCTCGCCGGCCTCCAGAACATCGCCGACGACGCCGACGAGTCGGGCTCGGGGTTCCCCCAGCTCTCGGCGGAGTACATCCTCGAGCGTGACCCCGACCTCATCTTCCTGGCCGACACCAAGTGCTGCGGCGAGAGCGCCGAGACCCTGGCCGCCCGGCCCGGCTGGGACCAGCTGAGCGCAGTGCAGGCGGGCAACGTGGTCGAGCTCGACGACGACATCGCCTCGCGCTGGGGCCCCCGCATCGTCGACTTCTTGAGGACGGTCGTCCAGGCGACCGCCGATGCCGGTGACGCTGCGGCCGGCTGACGCCGGGCTGGTCCCGGCCCGGATGACCCCGGCGGCCCTCGCGGTCGCAATGGCGAGCGTGGTCGTGGCCGCGGTGCTCGGGGTCATGCTGGGTGCGGTGACCATCCGCCCCGACCGGGTGGTGGTGGAGCTGCTGGACCACCTCCCCGGCGTGGACGTCGACTCGGGGCTCAGCCTCTCCCGCCAGGCCATCGTGTGGGACATCCGCTTCCCCCGGGTGGTGCTCGGACTCCTGGTCGGGGGGATGCTGGCCACGTCCGGTGCCTCCTACCAGGCAGTGTTCCGCAACCCCCTGGCGGACCCCTACCTGCTCGGCATCGCCGCGGGCGCCGGCCTGGGCGCCACCGTGGCCATCGTCGCCGGCGCCGGTGACGGGTCCGGAGTCTTCGATGCGGTCCCGCTGGCCGCCTTCGCCGGAGCGGCCGCAGCGGTCAGTCTGACCCTGGTGGTCGGCGGCGCCGTCAGCGGCCGCGGAACGGCAGCCACCCTGCTCCTCGCCGGGGTGGCCGTGGCCGCGTTCTTCACCGCGTTGCAGACCTACGTGCAGTCCCGCGAGGTCGAGCGACTGCGCGACGTGTACAGCTGGATCCTGGGCCGGCTCTCGGGGAGCAGCTGGGACGAGGTGCTCCTGTTGCTGCCCTACGCTGCGGTGTCGATGACCGTGCTGCTGGCTTCGAGGGGAGCCCTCGACGTGCTCGCAGTGGGCGAGGAGGAGGCCCGGTCCCTGGGCCTGGACCCCGAGCGGGTCCGGTGGCGGGTGGTGCTGGCGGCGTCGCTGGCCACCGCGGCCGCGGTGGCCGTCAGCGGGCTCATCGCCTTCGTCGGCATCATCGTGCCCCACCTGGTCCGGCTGTTCGTCGGGGCCAGCAACCGGCTCGTGCTGCCACTGTCGTTCCTCGCCGGCGGGGCCTTCCTGGTGCTCGCCGACCTCATCGCCCGCACCATCCAGTCGCCAGCAGAGCTACCC
Source organism: Acidimicrobiales bacterium (assembly GCA_041611015.1). Taxonomy (GTDB): domain Bacteria; phylum Actinomycetota; class Acidimicrobiia; order Acidimicrobiales; family UBA8592; genus JBFINV01. Next base: position 3,207 of record JBFINV010000281.1, read on the forward strand.
ATCGGGGTCGTCACCGCCTTCTTCGGAGCCCCGTTCTTCCTGCTCGTTCTCCGCACCCGTGACGCCGGGGTGGGCGTGTGACCGCGACAGCTCCCAG